>NZ_JBSXNH010000035.1:0-43429 GCF_056857535.1 Vreelandella sp. L-25 | reverse complement strand
GCGCTCAGAGCACACAGGCGAGCGAATTCAGCGGAACGAAGCTCAGCCCGATAATGGGGGACAGGAACCGCCGTGGTACGGATCCGTTTGCCCGGTGGTGTGAGAGGACGGGGGAGGCGACTCCCCCTCCTACTCGATCTTGTTTTGTACCCGGTGTGGTGGCGTTGTGCACAAGCCCGCCCTGCAAAGCAGACAGGGCGGGATAGAGGTTAGGCGATAGAGGTTATGCGTCGACTTTGCCTAGTAACAAAAACTCGATCAATGCTTTTTGAGCGTGTAGGCGGTTGCCGGCTTCCTGCCATACTACTGCCCTTGGGTCGTCCAGCAGCGTGAGGCTGATCTCTTCGCCTCGATGAGCAGGCAAGCAGTGTAAAAACAGCACGTCAGATTGGGCGGAGTCGAGCAGGGCTTCAGTTACCTGGAAGCCTGCAAAGTCGGCTTCTCGTTTTGCCTGCTCCTCTTCCTGGCCCATGGAAGCCCATACGTCAGTAGTGATTAAGTCAGCACCTTTAGCCGCTTCTTGTGGGTCGTGGAGCAGGGTGACGCAGTCACCCGCAGCGGCCATGATATCTTCGCGTGGTTCATAGCCTTCCGGGCAGCAGACCCGCAGATGAAAGCCGAACTGGCGGGCGGCGTTGATCCAGGAGTGGCACATATTATTGCCATCGCCAATCCACACCGCGGTGCGACCTTTGACGCTGCCGCGCAGCTCTGTCCAGGTCATCACATCTGCCAGCAGTTGGCAGGGGTGGTAGTCGTCGCTTAGGGCATTAATCACCGGCACGCTGCTGGCGCTGGCATAGGTTTCCAGGCCTTGGTGGGAGAAGGTGCGAATCATGACTGCATCCACCATCTCAGAGAGCACGCGAGCGGTGTCTTCGATTGGCTCGCCGCGGCCAAGCTGGGTGTCACGAGGAGAGAGGAAGAGCGCATGGCCACCAAATTGCGCCATGCCTGTTTCAAAAGAGACGCGGGTTCGGGTGGACGATTTTTCAAAAATCATCGCCAGCGTGCGGTTTGGTAGCGGTGTGTATACTGGGCCATTAGCTTTAAGATCCGTCTTGATCTTAATGGCACGCTGGATCAAATACGCCAGCTCATCTGGGGTCAAATCCAATAGGGTAAGGAAATGGCGTGTCGCCATGGACTTCTCTCCGCGCAAAAACACCATCCTAGCGATGCGGCAGGGGATGCGCAACGCGGGCGGCATGCGTAGAATGGCGGCCACGCGTTAAGGCCGAGTAGTTTGCTCGGGTATTGGTGTAATCACCAATCCATGGCATTACTAGGTCGTGGGGTTAAAGCCAGTTGACGAATTGCGTAAACTGGCTTGGATCACATCACTTATTTAGGAGCACATTATGAGCACCACTGCCGAAAATATTCAGCGTCAAATCAGCGAAAACCCGATTTTGATCTACATGAAAGGCACCCCCCAACTGCCCCAGTGCGGCTTCTCTGCACAGACAGTGCAGGCGCTGATGAGCTGCGGCGAACGTTTTGCCTTCGTCAACGTATTGGATAACCCGGATATCCGTGCTGAGCTGCCGAAAATTGCCAACTGGCCGACCTTTCCCCAGCTATGGGTAGAAGGCGAGCTGGTAGGCGGCTGCGATATTGTGATTGAAATGCATCAAAACGGTGAGCTTGAAAAGTTGGTAAAAGAAGCCGCCCAACGTGCTGGTGCCGCTGAAGGTGGCGATAACGCCTAAGCGTAACGCCTCATGCCGCTCGGCATCTGCCGGGCGGTTGGCGGGCTGCGGTGCAGCCGCTAGAATGGTGCTTTATGAAGCACCAACAATTAGCATCTACGGTTTACGATAGGCTGTTTAGCATCGACAGTCAGCCCGCCTAAGGAAGTTTTGCTCAATGAGCTATCAGGTTCTGGCCCGCAAATGGCGGCCACGTACATTCCACGAGCTCGTGGGCCAGGCCCATGTTCAACGCGCCTTGGTCAATGCCCTTGATCAGGGCCGCTTACACCACGCTTACCTGTTTACTGGCACGCGTGGCGTCGGCAAAACCACGCTGGCGCGCATTTTGGCGAAATGCCTTAACTGTACCGCTAATGGGCGCGGGGATGAGGGAATTACCTCGACACCCTGCGGTCAGTGCGATAGTTGCCAAGCCATCGATGAAGGCCGTTTTGTCGACCTGATCGAAGTCGACGCTGCTTCGCGAACCAAAGTAGAAGATACCCGCGAACTGCTCGATAACGTTCAGTACGCGCCTACCCAAGGGCGCTACAAGGTATACCTTATTGATGAGGTGCACATGCTCTCCACCAGCAGCTTTAATGCGCTGCTTAAAACGCTGGAAGAGCCGCCACCCCATGTAAAATTTCTGTTAGCGACCACCGATCCGCAGAAGCTCCCCGCCACGGTACTATCCCGCTGTTTGCAGTTTACGCTCAAGCATATGCCGCCTGAGCGGGTAGTCGAGCACTTAACTTATGTGCTGGGCGAAGAGGGGGTTGAGTATGATGAAAGCGCGTTGTGGCTGTTAGGCAAGGCTGCTGAAGGCTCCATGCGCGATGCAATGAGCCTGACTGATCAAGCCATAGCCTTTGGCCAAGGGGCTGTGCGCCATGCTGATGTAGCGGCAATGCTGGGCACGTTGGATCATCGCCATGTGCTGGCCTTGGTTGAAGCGCTAGCAGCGGTAGATGTTCAGAAGTTGCTGGCAGAAGTGGCCCAGCTAGCCGAGCAGGGGCCTGATTTTGCCGCCGTGCTAGATGAGTTAACTGCCATACTCCACCGCTTGGCCGTGGCGCAAATGGTGCCGGATGCAGTGGATAATAGCCACGGTGACCGAGCGCAAATTCAGCAGCTGGCCAGCCGTTTTACCGCTGAAGATATCCAGCTCTACTACCAGATTGGTATCCAGGGGCGTGGCGATATGGTACACGCCCCAGACTTGCGTAGTGCTCTGGAGATGACGCTGTTACGGATGCTGGCTTTCCGCCCTCAGGGCGTTCCCAAGCCACCTGCGACGCCGCTGCCGCTACGCCCTGAGCCTGCGCCGTCAGCAGATGCAACGCCAGCTCCCACAGCACCGCCAAGCGCCCCTGTGTTAGCGGAGCCAGCCGCAAAAAAGCCTGAGCCTGCACCCGCCGCTGCCGAGGCTGAGCCGCCTGAGCCTGCGGTGCAGGCAGCTCCACCAAGTGAGGCGCCCGAGGCATTAGAGCCGCAATATGATGCGCCGCCGCCCTGGTCGCTTGAAGAGGTAGAAAGCGCCGCTACGCTCTCGCCAGAGCCAGAGCCAGAGCCAGAGCCAGAGCCAGAGCCAGAGCCAGAGCCAGAGCCAGAGCCCACTCCATCCTTTAATGTGGCGCCTTCCTCGCTTTCGGCTGAATCGCTGGCCTCGGGAGATCTCTTAAACCACGCCGCGTGGCTGGCTTGTTTTGACGCCTTAGGTTTAGGCGGGCTGACGCGTAACTTAGCGGCACATTGCCAGTTAGAAAGCGATGATGGTGGCACTGTGGTGCTGCGGCTTGACCCCAGCCAGTCCGCCATGAAGGCCGAGGTTCATAACGTGCGCATTGAGCGAGCGCTGAAAGAGATCGGCATACCAAGAAGGGTTCAGTTCAGCGTGGCTGAACTTGACGCCACGCTGGAAACACCCCAGCAACAGGAAGAGCGTTTACAGCAAGAACGCCATGCGCAGGCTGTTGATCTGTTGCATCACGACCCCAATATTCAGAAGTTGCAGCAGGCGTTTGGGGCTACGCTAATTGAGTCAACCGTAAAACCAGCGCCAGAGCCACGTTCCTAACGGCCGACGGCTACCAACTCGCTTATTAATGATTTAGGAGAAGACCGCATGTTTAAAGGCGGAATGGGCAACATCATGAAGCAAGCCCAAGAAATGCAGGAAAAAATGCAGCGCGTTCAAGAAGAAGTGGCCAAAGCTGAAGTGCACGGCGAAGCGGGTGCGGGCATGGTAAAAATTACCATGAACGGCCGCCATGATGTCAGCGATGTCACGATCGACCCCAGCGTGCTGGAAGAGGATAAAGAGCTGCTTGAAGATTTGCTGGCGGCAGCGGTCAACGATGCTGTACGCAAAGTAGAAGCGAACTCCAAAGCGAAAATGGAAGAAGCAACAGCCGGTTTAAATCTACCGCCCGGCTTTAAGATGCCGTTCTAAACCATGCGCTTTTCTCCGCTTGTTGAGCAATTGATGGACGCGTTTCGCGTGTTGCCAGGCGTTGGGCCAAAAACGGCTCAGCGCATGGCGATGCATTTACTAGAGCGTGAACGCCCAGGTGGCCAGCGATTAGCCGCAGTGATTCAGCAGGCGATAGAGGAAGTAGGCTACTGCCAGCGCTGCCGTACGCTCACCGAAGCCGATATTTGCGCGCTGTGCGAGAGCTCTCGCCGTGATGATGCACTGTTGTGCGTGGTTGAATCGCCCGCAGACCAGCTAGCGATTGAAGAGGCTGGCGGTTTTCAAGGGCGCTATTTTGTACTGCATGGTCACCTTTCACCGCTAGATGGTATTGGCCCGGAAGCTATCGGGCTGGAGTTGCTCGAAAGCCGTGTAGCTGAAGGCAATATTCGTGAAGTCGTTCTTGCTACTAACCCTACGGTAGAGGGTGAGGCGACAGCGCATTACATTGCCTCTCAGCTTGCGCATTACGGTGTATCCTTTTCTCGTCTCGCCTATGGCGTGCCGATGGGCGGTGAGTTGGAGTATGTGGATGGCGGTACATTAAGCCGCGCTTTTAATGGTCGCCAGCCCTTTGCTAGCGATTAATGCTGATAATAAACGCAAGCGCTGATGCGGTTGTGCCAACTCGGAAGATTGCTTTGTCCTCTTCAACTTCTGCTTTGTATCAATGGATTGATAGCGCCGAGGCGTTAGACGCCGCCTGTGAACAGGTTTCCGGTGCCAGCGTTATTGCCTTAGACACCGAGTTTTTCCGCGAGAATACGTTTTTCCCCATACCGGCGCTGATTCAGTTTGCCAGTCATGAAGTGGCATATTTAGTCGACCCGTTATCAACACCCTGCACCAACGCTTTTAAAGCGCTATTGCAAAATAGCGCGGTGAAGCTGCTGCATGCCTGCAGTGAAGATTTAGAAGTCTTCCAACGCTGGACGGGCGTGTTGCCTACGCCGCTGGTGGATACCCAGGTGGCGCAAGCCTTCTTAGGCGAAAATCCTGGCATGGGTTACCAAAAACTTGTAGAGCACTGGGTAGGCGAAACGCTTCCCAAAGAGGAGACACGCTCTAATTGGCTGGAGCGTCCGTTAACGTCTTCTCAATGTGAGTACGCCGCGCTAGACGTAATTTACTTGCTTAAAGTGTGGCAGCTTCAAGCGGAAAAACTCGACGCCTTAGGGCGGCGTGAGTGGTTGGACAGCGAGTGCTCCAGCTTGATCGAACAGGCAGGACGCAGCGTTGAAAACGACGGCCAGTGGTATACCCGCCAGCGCCAGCTTTGGCGATTGACGCCTCGCCAGCTTGAGGCCTACCGGCTAATGACGATTTGGCGCGAGGGCGAAACCCGCCGTCGAGATTTACCGCGTAATTGGCTGGTGAGCGATAAGCTGCTGTTCGTTGTGGCAGAAAAAATGCCCAAAAACCGCTATGAGCTAGCCGAGGTTGAGGGCATCAAGCCGCCGCTGGTCAAAAAAGAGGGCGATGCTCTACTAGCGCTAGTGAAGCAGGCCCAGCACTGTCCAGAAAGCGACTTACCTACGCGTTGGCCAGACCCCATGCAGCCTGCATTTAAGCGCCGTTTCAAGGCGATTAAGGGAGTGGTTGCCGAAAAAGCAGCGGCTCTTAATATTGCTCCGGAAATGTTGCTGCGTCGCCGGGATATTGAGGCGCTGGTCATGCAGCGGCTTGCACACCAGCCATTACAAGAACTGAGTGGTTGGCGCGATACCTGCTTAACGCAAGCTATTCATCAGGCGCTTGAGGAGTCATCTTTATGAGCGAAAAACTGCTATGCGAGATTTTTAAAAGCTCGCGCAAAGACGAAATGTACCTCTACGTGGATAAGCGTAAAGGAATGGAGACAGTGCCTGAGGCGCTGATGGAGACCTTTGGTAAGCCGGTTCCTGTGCTAACGATGATTCTGACCGCTGATAAGCCGCTTGCCCGCGTGAAGGCCTCCGATGTGATGGCTGCGATTGAGGAGCAAGGATTTTACCTACAAATGCCGCCTGCCAAAGAGCCCTACTTACTGGACATTCATCGCGCTCAGACGACAGATCGCTCGTGAGTTATCGGCGCATTAGCGTGGCGCAAAAGCGATGAACTTTCTTGCCCACGCATGGCTGGCTCAGCCGGGGGACGACGGCTTTCTTTACGGTAATTTGATTGCCGATGGCGTGAAAGGCAGCGACCTTTCTGCCTGGTCGCCAAGCGTTGCCTGTGGCATTCGCCACCATCGGCGAGTTGATGCCTGGGTAGACCAGCACCCTAGCGTTATGATGGCCAAGCAGCGCGCTCCTCAGGCTCAAAGACGCTATGCGGGCATTGCGCTGGATGTTGTGTGGGATCATTTTATTTCTCGCCAGCAGGAGGGGGCTGATCAACATCAGCTGATTGATCGCTGCTATCGATTACTCAGCGCGTGGCCCGCGCCACAACGTCTAGCGACGATGATGCCGGTGCTGGTTGAGCACGACTGGTTGCGCCGTTACGCTGATTTTGATTTTACATGTCGTGCGGTGGCGGGCATCGGGCAGCGCCTTTCCGGCCCCAACCGTCTGGCTGAATTAGTGCCCTGGCTGCGTGAAGACTACACTGCTTTAGAGGCGGATTTCAGCGTGTTATGGAGTGAGTGCCGGGAGGCGCTGACCAGTGATGGTAAGACAAGCTGAGATTAGCTGGCTGCTATAGCCTGCCTCTAACGTTAACGTTTAACCGAGGTGATTAGACGATGGAAACCGCGTTACGCGAGCGCTTCTGGGAACGCTATTCGTTGGAAGAGCTAACGCCTCCAGAATGGGAAGCCCTGTGTGACGGCTGCGGTCAGTGCTGTTTGCTAAAGCTGCATGATGATGAGACGCAAGAGCTGGCCATTCTTAACGTAGCGTGCCGCCTGCTGGATACTCATAGCTGCCAGTGCAGCGATTATGAAAACCGCTTTGAGAGCGTTCCTGACTGCACCCAGCTGACCCCTGCGCTGGTAAAAGAGTTTACCTGGTTGCCGCAAACCTGTGGGTACCGACGAGTGGCGGAAGGTCGCAAGTTAGCAGGATGGCATCCCTTGCTAAGTAACGATGCTGAACGAGTCCATCGAAAAGGCATCAGCGTCAGAGGGTTTGCTGTGTCCCAAGATGAGGTGCCAGAAAGGCAACTCGAAGAGCATATAATTGCCGTTCTTCCTATGTCGTGATTTCATGTTTGAGCCCCTGCCGTAGCCTTCCTTGGCGTACGCTTAGACCGCTGGCGAATGCACTGTTAGCTAGCGGTTTTCGTTTTGCTGCTATCCCAAATCGTTAAAAAAGCCTCTTTAAGAGCCGAGGGTTGCGGCTGGGCAGCGGTTTTTTTGGTTGCCTGAGTGTTAGCGAGCTTCGTTGGGGTATCCCAAATGGTGGGAAACTGTTCCTGATATTTCATCGTGTTACTCCTAATGATCAGCAATATAGACGTTGGTATATAAAACTTATGGTTAGTATGCCGTAAAAATTATTTTATGGAAAGTATTTTCATAAAATAAATGGCGTAAAAAAAAGCAGCGCCTTGGCGCTGCGAGTGGTTGTATTGGTGGCTGTGTTAAAGCGCGTTTTGCTGCTGTACTGCTAACCAGTGGGTCAGAGGCTCAAATGCCATGGGTTTGGCAAATAAGAAGCCCTGCCGTACATCGCAATTCAGTGCCAAGAGGTGATGCAGTGAAAGTGCCATTATGAGCGTTTCAGCCGCTTAGAGACGAATTGATCAGCGGTTCCCTAACCCTAGCGCCCACAGAATAAACGCATCCTGGCGGGCTGTATCGCGCCACGCCTTAAACCTTCCCGATGCGCCGCCGTGGCCGCTGCTCATATCGGTATGCAGCAGGATAGGCGCAGCCTCCTGCTGTGCCTGGCTCACTCGGGCGTAGAATTTGGCGGGTTCCCAGTAGCTAACGCGGGTATCGAACCAACTACCCTCAATCCAAAGCGCTGGGTAGCGCTGTGAGCGGATGTTATCGATAGGTGAATAACCGGCGATACGTTCAGCCACGTCGGGTGCCTCAGGATTACCCCACTCGGTATACTCAGCGGTGGTGAGCGGCAGCTCTGGGTTCTGCATGGTGCGCAGCACATCCAGGAAAGGAACATCCAACACCGCCGCGCAGAAGGCCTCCGGCGCACGGTTGATGCAAGTACCCACCAGCAATCCGCCTGCACTGGCACCGTAGGCGACTATCCGCTCAGGCTGGCTGATATGGGCGGCTACAAGCGCTTCACGGGCGGCTAAAAAGTCGTGAAAGCTGTTCTCTTTATGAGCCATCTTGCCTGCTAAGTACCACGGTTCGCCGCGCTCACCGCCGCCGCGCACATGGGCCACAGCAAAGGCCACGCCGCGCTCCAGTAGCTCTAAGCGAGCAATCGAGAACCAGGGGTCCAGCGCTTCACCGTAAGCACCGTAACCGTATAACAGGGTGGGCAGTGGCTGGCCTGCCAAGTCTGCTCGCATGACCACCGATACCGGGACTTGCTCGCCATCGTGGCTGGTGGCCCATATTCGGCGGCTGACTAGCTGCTCTGGAGCGAGACTGCCATGAACGGGCACCTGTTTTAAGAGCGTGCGTACACCGCTATCGAGGTCTAAGGCATACCAGCTCGGAGGGCGGGTAAACGACTCTTCGCGCAGGTGCAGCGTGCGTGCATTAAAGTGTGGCGAGTCTTCCAGCAGCTGTGAACAGGGCGTTTCGGGCAGGTCAATGTAGCTATCAAGCAGCGTTTGATGGTGACTATCCAGCTCCAAGCGCCGCAGCAGTACCTGCGCATCCTGATGGCTTCTCTCAGCCAGTATCAAGCCCCACTCAAACGCATCAACCCCTTCCAGTGTCGCGTCATCGCGATGCGCAATCAGCGGCTGCCAACTGGCGTTATCGCTTTCGGCGCGCATATCCAGCTGAAAGTGGGGGCCCGTCTGGTTGTGTAGGCGATAAAAGACCCCTGGCCGATGATCAATGCTGACTTCCACGCCCGGCTCGCGGGCATGCAGGCAAACGAGGGGTGTTTCGGGCTGGTCGGCAGGTAGGGCGAGAACTTCGGTGGTGTCTTTTGAGCCGCTCTCGATGATCAGCCACGCTTTAGAGCGCGTTTTACCCACGCCTACCCAAAATTCTGGGTCTGCCTCGCGTAACACCAGGGTCGGTGTCTGCATAGGGGCATGCTCTGCGAACGCGACCCATAGCCGCCATAGGCTGTCAGGGCGCTGGGTATCGTCGAAACGGGTAAACAGCAGCGTGGCGCCGTCTGCAGTTTGGTCCTCTGCCCAGCAAACGCTGGGTCCGATATCGCTAAGTAGTTGGCGCGGCGTGCCGTTAGGCAGCGCTTTTAACCAGAGTGTGAAGCGTTCATCGCCCTGGGTATCTTCGGTCCAGGCGAGCCACTGCTCATCCGGGGAGAGCGCCATATCACCCATGTCGTAGAACGGCTGCTCGGCAGCGCGCTCGCGAACGTCAAAAAAACAGCTTTTTTGCTCAGGTTGGCCATTTGGGTAACGCCACCAGCAGGGGTAATCATCCTCAGCGCCGGTCTCGCTCCAGAACGTAAAGTGGTCAAGCGCTGTCTCTAGACTTTTCACCGCCAATTCACGGCGCGCTAGATGCGAGTGGTAAAGGGTGTCTGCGAGGGGGGAGAGCGGTGCAAACCAATCGGCATGCTGCTGGTTGGCCGCGGTAAGAAAATCGCTGACATCAGCGCTTTCGCGGTTTTCTAACCAGTGCCATTCAGGGTCATCGGCACGATAATAGCGCGCTACGGGCGAGCCTTCGTGCATACCAGGCTGTGCTTTCATAAATTGATAGGTACCATAACGGGAAATCAACGTCGGGTGCTTCCACCCACATGAGGGGTATTATGCTGTTTGCAGACTCAATGTCACTGCTGTGGTTCAGTTATTACGGTCTTTCACTGCTGGTGCTGCTAGCGGTTTACTTTGGATTGGCATTTTTGCCGCGTTTGCCTCGGCTCATCGTGACATGGGGCGTGGCGGGGGCGATGTGGATGCCTGCCAGTTATCGGCTGCCACTGGTCGAAGAGGGGGAGTTCTATAGCGGTTGGGCACCGTCCGCTATGGTCGCTGCCGTGGGCGTTTTTGAGAACAGTGCCACTGCTCTGCGCAACGGCTTGCTCTGGTTAGTCTTAGGGATAGCCCTAGGCGCGGGGATTGGTGTAGCGCTGTGGTGGTGGCGTCGTCCTGCGCCTGTTGAAGACACGCCTGCCCGCCGCCAAGTGGAGGACCCACAGCCTACTCGCCGCCGCGAACCGGTTATCCGTTAATGCGACTGGCATCAAGGGGGTGGGCCAATGTGTGAGCTATTGGGTATGAGCGCTAATGTGCCTACCGATATCTGCTTTAGCTTTTCAGGCTTTTTACATCGCGGTGGTGGCACAGGCCCTCATCGCGATGGGTGGGGCATCGCCTTTTATGAAGAGGGCGGCTATCGCGAATTTAGAGACCCTCACCCTTCTGTGGATTCACCGATTGCGCGTTTAATTTGCGACTACCCCATCAAATCAAATGTTGTGATCAGCCATATTCGCCAAGCCAACGTAGGCGGCGTGCGATTGGCCAACACGCACCCCTTTGCTCGTGAAATGTGGGGGCGGCCCTGGTGCTATGCCCATAATGGGCAATTAAGTGATTGGCAGGAACTGCCTTTAGGGGTTTACACCCCGGTTGGCAATACCGATAGCGAACACGCGTTTTGCTGGTTAATGGGCGAGTTGCGCCGGGTGTTTCCAACGCCACCGGCTGCCCCAGAAACGCTTTGGGAAAAGCTCCATGACCTCTGCGAGCAGCTAAGAGGGCTGGGCGTTTTTAATCTACTCCTTTCTGCCGGCGTCCATCTTTATAGCTACTGCTCTACCAAACTGGCGCACATCACTCGCCGTGCGCCTTTTGGTGAAGCGGAGTTGTCAGATGCAGAGATGACGGTCAATTTTATCGAGCACACCACGCCTAACGACATTGTCTCGGTGATTGCCACCGAGCCACTGACTCAAAATGAAGCATGGCAGCGCATGGTGCCTGGGGAGTTATTGGTGTGGAGAGAGGGAGAAATTAACGCTCGATACTGTCCATAAGATAAGTCCCGGTGATGGACTATAAGCTAAAGTTGAAACGCAAGTTTCAATCGATCGTTTTACAGTGTCATAAACGTCGTATATCGTTGGCGTTTAATCTCTTTATACAACCACACCACAATAACAAGGTCGGTCTCACATCGACACGGATAGCGGAGATAGCCCATGAGCGAACACACCAGCCCCCCCATTTTACGCGGCCCAGTGCTTGAAGGCTTGGATCAGTACAGCTCTATTACGGATGTTTTTCAGTCAGCCGTCTCGCGCTTTACCAGCAAGCCCGCTTTTACTTGCATGGGCAAGACGCTGAGCTTTTCCGACCTTGATCGTCTTTCAGCT
Organism: Vreelandella sp. L-25; assembly: GCF_056857535.1. Taxonomy (NCBI): domain Bacteria; kingdom Pseudomonadati; phylum Pseudomonadota; class Gammaproteobacteria; order Oceanospirillales; family Halomonadaceae; genus Vreelandella; species Vreelandella sp. L-25. Next base: position 31,826 of record NZ_JBSXNH010000035.1, on the reverse strand, counting down.
GATTTTGCTGCGTGGCTGCAGCATGAAACCGATTTGGTGCCGGGCGACAGAATCGCCATTCAGTTGCCGAACGTTCTGCAGTTTCCTGTCGCCGTATTCGGTGCTCTGCGAGCAGGGTTAGTGGTCGTCAACACCAATCCGCTGTATACCGAGCGGGAGATGGCGCATCAGTTTAAAGACTCCAATGCCAAAGCCATTTTGATTCTGGCCAATATGGCCGACAAGCTGGAAAAAGTGCTCGATAAAACGGAAATCAAGCATGTATTGGTCACGCAGCTGGGCGATTTACACGATGTGCCTAAGCGTTGGTTGATTAATGCGGTTGTGAAACACGTCAAGAAAATGGTGCCTGCATACTCATTGCCAAGTGCAGTGGGCTTTCGTGATGCCCTGAAAAAAGGAGCATCGTTAAAGCACACGCCCGTTGAGCGCAATATGGACGACTTAGCGGCGCTGCAGTATACCGGGGGCACCACCGGTATGCCGAAAGGTGCCATGCTGACCCACCGTAACCTAGTGGCCAATATGCTTCAGGCACGCTCGGCTATTGGCGAGCATCTCACGGACGGCGAAGAGCTGGTGATTGCACCGCTGCCCGTGTACCACATCTACACCTTTACCGTGAACTGCCTGTTCCTGATGGAAACCGGCAACCACTCGCTGCTGATCACTAACCCCCGCGACTTGCCGAATTTCGTTAAAGAGCTGAAGGGGCTGCCGTTCACGGGTTTTATCGGCCTCAATACGCTGTTTAACGCGCTGTGCAATCGGGACGATTTCAAGCAGCTCGACTTCTCCAAATTGAAGCTGACCATTTCAGGCGGCATGGCGTTAACCAAAGCGGCGGCACAGCGCTGGGAAGAGACCACCGGCTGCCCGATCGCCGAAGGTTATGGTCTAACGGAAACCTCGCCGATTGTCAGCTTCAACCCTAACGATGCGATTCAACTGGGCACGATTGGTAAGCCGGTCGCGGGCACCTCGGTGAAAGTGGTCGATGCTGATGGTAACGATGTGCCGCTTGGCGAGCCGGGCGAACTTTGCGTGCAAGGCCCGCAGGTCATGAAAGGGTACTGGCAGCGTGAAGAAGAGACGCGCAACGCCATTGATGAAAACGGTTGGTTCCATACCGGCGATATCGCCGTGTTGCAGGACGACGGCTATATCAAAATTGTTGATCGTAAAAAAGACATGATTCTGGTGTCGGGCTTTAACGTTTACCCCAATGAGGTTGAAGACGTAGTAGCCGCACATCCCGATGTGCTGGAAGCGGCGGCCGTCGGTGTTGCCGATGAAAACGCGGGCGAAGCCATTAAGCTGTTTGTGGTGTCCAAAAACAGCCAGCTTGACGCTGAAACGCTGCGCGCTTGGTGTAAGAAAGAACTAACGGCCTATAAAGTGCCCAAGTACATCGAGTTCCGCGACGAGCTGCCGAAAACCAACGTCGGTAAGGTGCTGCGTCGCCAACTGCGCGACCAGGAAACAACCCATGCGCCGTAAGGGTTGAACACTCGGTCAAGCGGGCGTTAGGCGTCTCGTTCGCGAAAGCGTTACAATGGTCGGCCCACTTACGAGTGGGCCGACGTTTATTCTGAGATGGAACCGAGCCTAACGTGACCACCGACACGCACTCATCCCGCATCGATACCCCACAAGACAACGCCCCCTCGCTTACAGCGCTCACTGAGTCGCTGAGTCACGTTATGCTGCGTGATCAGGAGCGGCTCTCGCGTCGTGTGGCGGGCCTGCGGCGTCGGCAGCGAGAAAAGAAGCCGATCGACCGCGGCTTGAACGAGGTGGAGCGGGAAGTCGACAAAGCCAAGCAACTGCTGGCGCAGCGCGAAGCCCTGCGCGTGACGCTGGATTACCCGGCAGAGCTGCCGGTGGTAGAGCGCCGTGAGGATATTCTTGCCGCGATTCGCGACCACCAGGTGGTGGTCGTGGCAGGGGAAACCGGCTCGGGTAAAACCACGCAGCTGCCCAAAATGTGTTTAGAGCTTGGCCGTGGCCGAAAAGGGCTGATTGGCCATACGCAGCCACGGCGGCTGGCGGCACGAAGCGTCGCTGGGCGGCTGGCGGAAGAGTTGAGCGTGCCGCTAGGCGAGCAGGTGGGCTATCAGGTGCGCTTTAACGACCAAAGCTCGCCGAACACACTCGTTAAGCTGATGACCGACGGCATCCTGCTGGCTGAGACGCAGCACGACCCGCTGCTGCTACGCTACGATACGCTGATTATCGACGAAGCTCACGAGCGTAGCCTCAACATTGATTTCTTACTGGGCTATCTCAAGCGGCTACTGCCCAAGCGCCCAGATCTGAAAGTCATCATCACCTCCGCAACGATCGACGTAGAGCGCTTTGCGGCCCATTTCGGCTCGCCTAACACGCCTGCGCCGGTGGTCGAGGTGTCAGGCCGCACGTTCCCGGTAGATGTCCACTACCGCCCCCTGGTGCGCAGCGAAGAGGACGAGGATGACCGCACGCTGCAGGAGGGGATTTTGCATGCCGTGCGTGAGGTCGAAACAATCGAGCGTGAAAAAGGCTGGCTGCATGGCCCCCGTGATGTGCTGGTGTTTCTACCTGGTGAGCGGGAAATCCGCGAAACCGCCGATACGCTGCGCCGCGCGGATTTAAAGGGCACCGAGATTCTGCCGCTGTATGCGCGCCTCTCCAATGAGGAGCAGAACCGTGTGTTTGCTCCCCACCGGGGGCGGCGAATCGTGCTCGCCACCAACGTGGCTGAAACCTCTCTCACCGTGCCGGGGATTCGCTATGTGATTGACCCTGGCCTGGTGCGCATTAGCCGCTATAGCTACCGGGCGAAAATCCAGCGGCTACCCATTGAGCCGGTCAGCCAGGCAAGCGCCAATCAGCGTAAAGGCCGCTGTGGGCGGATTGCGGAAGGCGTGTGTATTCGTCTTTACGACGAAGAGGATTTTCTGTCACGTCCCGCGTTTACCGACCCGGAGATTCAGCGCACCAACTTAGCATCGGTCATTCTTTCAATGCTGGCGCTCAAGCTCGGCAATATTGAAGACTTCCCCTTTGTTGATCCGCCCGATGGCCGCTTTGTCAAAGATGGCTTCCGGCTGCTATTTGAACTGGGCGCGGTGAATGATAAGCAACAGCTTAGTGCCCTGGGGCGTAAGCTGGCGAAACTACCCATCGACCCGCGTTTGGCCCGTATGGTGTTGGCCGGTGCAGAGCGAGGCAGCCTGCGGGACGTGCTGGTCGTGGTGTCGGCGCTGGCGATTCAAGACCCCCGTGACCGGCCCGCTGACAAGCGCCAAGCCGCTGACCAAGCTCACCAGCGCTGGCACGACCCAGACTCCGATTTCGTTGCGCTGCTAAATTTATGGCATGGCATCGAGAATGCTCGTGAAGCGTTATCGGGCAACCAACTGCGCCGCTGGTGCCGTGACCACTACATTAACTACCTGCGCATGCGCGAGTGGCACGATACGTTCCGCCAGTTGCGCCAATTGCTGCGGGATATGGACATTGAGGTACCTGCGCCGCTGCCTCGTGATGAGAACGAGAGCGAAGAGCAGGCCAAGCAGGCAAGGCGAAAAACATCGGGCAAGCTGCATCAGGCGCTGCTGTCTGGCCTGCTCTCCAATTTGGGTACGCTGCTTGAGAACCGAGAGTACCTCGGCGCGCGTAACCGCAAGTTTATGATTCACCCTGGCTCTGGGCTGGCGAAAAAAACACCCAAATGGGTCATGGCCTTTGAGCTGATCGAAACCACCAAGCTGTTTGCGCGCACTGTTGCCAAGATCGACCCGCAGTGGATCGAGCCCCAAGCGCAGCATCTGGTGAAAAGCAGCTACAGCGAGCCTCACTGGGAAATGAAGCGCGCGCAGGTCGTGGCGTTTGAACAGGTCACTCTGTTTGGCCTGCCGATTGTGGCGCGCCGTCGCGTCCATTACGGGCCGATTGCGCCCCAGGAGTCGCGGGAGCTGTTTATTCGTCGGGCGTTGGTGGAAGGCGAGTTCCAAACCAAAGGAGAGTTCTTCACCCATAACCGTGCGCTAATCGAAGAGGTAGAAGCACTAGAAGATCGTGCCCGCCGACGGGATATCTTGGTGGACGAAGAGACACTGTTCGCCTTCTATGACGAGCGGATACCCACCGATATCGTTAACGGCAAGGGCTTTGAACACTGGCGCAAGCAGGCCGAGCGCCAAGATCCCACGCTGCTGAAGTTTGATATCGATGCGCTAAAAGCTCGGGATGCCCACGACGTTACTCAGGCGCAATACCCGGATCATTTAACGCTGTCTGGCGTAGCGTATCCGGTCAGCTACCACTTTGACCCAGATGCCGACGACGATGGCGTGACCCTCACCGTCCCTGCGGCCATGTTGCCGCAGCTGCCGGTGCACGCGCTGGAGTGGCTGGTGCCGGGGCTGTTGCGTGAAAAGTGCATTGCGCTACTAAAATCGCTGCCGAAAAGTATTCGTCGCCAAGTGGTGCCCATTCCCGACTGGGTCGATGCCGCGCTGGAGACCCTCGTGCCCGATGAGCGGCCGCTCACCGAAGCGCTGGGGGAATTTATCCGTCGCCGCACCGCCACTCGCGTTCACTCAGATGATTGGCGTCTTGATCTGCTGCCGCCGCATCTCATTATGAACGTGCGGGTCGTTGATCATGCGGGTAAAACGTTAGGCCAAGGACGCGATGTGCGTGCGCTGGAGCGACGTTTCGAAGAGGCGGCGAGTGCAGGTGCTCAGGCGCTAGCCGATCAGGCAAGCCAAGCGCCCGCTCTGGATGAGTTGCCGGAGTCGCCGCTGCCAGAGTCGCGGGTAACGACTCAGGCTGGTATCCGAGTAGAAGCCTACCCGGCACTTATGGCCGAGGCCCATAGCTTTAAAGTGGCGCTTTTTGATCATCCCGCGAAGGCGGCGGCGGTTCACCAGGAAGGCGTGGCCCGCTTGGCCATTGCCAAGCGGCCGGAACAGGTGAAAGCCATCAAGCGCTTACCTGGCGTGGAAAAATGCGCTTTACTCTTTGCTAAAGTGGGCAGCAAACAAGCATTAGTGGATGATTTGCTGCTGGCGGTCTTCACGCAGGTGGTGGCAACACATCCGCTGCCACGCTCTGCCAATGAGTTCACCGAGCGGCTTAAGGCAACCGAAAGTGAGCTGATTCCTTATGCAGCATCGCTGCTGACACGCATTGAAGAGGCGCTTAAAGGGCATCTGGCGGTGACCAAAGTGCTTAAAGGGAAGCTTAACTTTGCCCTCGCGCTCGTTTACAGCGATGTAAGCGCGCAGATGCAGCGCTTGGTTTGTCCTGGCTTTATTCGCGACGCAGGGGAGTGGCTTAGCGAGTATCCACGCTATACCGAAGCTGCTCTTATCCGCCTCGAAAAAGCGGCCCGTGAACGCGGCCGTGACCAAATGATGATGCAGGATGTCCAAGCCCTAGAGGCACGTTTTGATGCGCGGCGAAAAAGCGAACGTAGAGGCGCCGCTGAAGACCCTGAACTCGTGGCATTTGGCTGGTGGATACAAGAATTGCGCGTATCGCTATTCGCCCAGCAGCTAGGCACTCAGATGCCGGTATCCGTGAAGCGCTTGGAAAAGCGTTGGGAAGAAATTACCAGCGTTTAATGCTACACAAGAAAGCGCTTAGATAGAGCTTAGATAGAGCGGGGTGGACAACCTCGCCATACGCTATTTTACTGACGGTTTCGGCTATTTGCCTTGAGGCCGTAATAAGGAGACAGGCATGACCAATGTAGTGATCACCGGTACAGGACTCTATACACCGGAAAACGCCATTGATAACGCGGCGTTGGTCGCTGCTTTTAACGCGTGGGTTGATCTCCATAACGCCCAGCATGCGGATGCCATCGCGCGTGGAGAGCAAGAAGCACTGGCTTATTCCAGCAGTGAATTTATTGAGAAAGCCTCGGGAATTAAAAGTCGCTATGTACTCGATGCCCAAGGGATCCTTGACCCTGAGCGTATGCGGCCTAAACTGCCTCAACGTCATAACGATGAACCGTCTATTCAGTGTGAGATGGCGACTCAGGCCGCGCGCCAGGCGCTAGAAACGGCCCAGGTTGATGCCGCTGATATTGAGCTGGTGATTGTGGCCTGTTCAAACCTAGAGCGTGCCTATCCGGCGGTCGCGGTAGAAGTACAGCAGGCCCTGGGAACAACGGGTTATGGCTTTGATATGAACGTGGCCTGCAGTTCAGCCACCTTTGCCTTGGAAACGGCGGCGAACGCGATTGCATCAGGTAGCGTTAAACGTGCGCTGATTGTGAATCCTGAAATTTGTTCTGCCCATTTGAATTTTAGAGACCGTGACAGCCACTTTATTTTCGGCGATGCTTGTACGGCTATGGTACTAGAAAATAGCGATGTTGCCGTGGCCGATGAGCGCTATGAAATTCTGGGAACGCGACTGGTGACGAAGTTTTCCAATGCGATTCGCAATAACGCGGGCTTTTTAAATCGCGTGACCGATAGCGATCCGCAGGCGTTAGATAAGCTGTTCGTTCAGGAAGGGCGCCGCGTTTTTAAAGAGGTGTGCCCTATGGTCGCTAAGCTTATCACTGACCATCTCGCTTCATTAGAGCTGTCGGGGGCGGATTTAACGCGGATGTGGTTACATCAGGCCAACCGCCATATGAACGATTTGATTGCACGTAAAGTGCTGGGTGAAGAACCCAACGAAGCACAGGCACCGATTATTTTAGATCGCTATGCGAATACCAGCTCAGCGGGTTCGATTATCGCTTTCCACCTTCACCGTGAGGCACTGTCGGAAGGGGATATCGGCGTTATTTGCTCGTTTGGGGCGGGGTACAGTGCAGGCAGTGTGGTGCTACGTCGCCAGTAATAGGCCGATGATGCCTATCACCGGCTATGTTAGGAATAGCGTTCTATGTTGAAAGAGGAAATCGCATGCTGAGGCTGTTGGCACCGCAAAAAGAGGGTCTAAGCACATGGCAGAAGCTATTGCCTATCGTGTTGCTAGCCACGTTAAGCATGGGAGGGTGTGCCAGTACGGGGTCTTCTCAAGAGGAAGACGCTGCGCAAGAGCGTGTAGCGGCTGACCCGCAGGACCCTTGGGAGGGCTTTAACAGGCGTGTGTTCGCGTTTAATGATGTGCTGGACCGCTACGCCCTCAAGCCCGTTGCACGAGGGTATAAGGCAGTCACTCCCGAGCCGGTGCAAACTGGGGTTGGCAACTTTTTCTCCAACTTAGGCGAAGTGCGTACCGCGCTCAATAGCCTGCTGCAGGGCAAACCCGCCAACGCGGGGTTAGCAACATCACGATTCTTGATCAACTCGACGGTGGGTATTGGCGGCTTGCTTGACTATGCCACGCTCATGGAAATTACCGCGGATAAAGAAGATTTTGGTCAAACCATGGCCGTGTGGGGCTGGGAGGACTCGCGCTATTTAGTGTTACCTCTGCTAGGCCCGCGCACGCTCAGGGATGCCTCTGGCTTGCCAGCCGATTCCGCTGCGAATCCCATTACATATATGGACGATCATCAGCTACGTGCAGGCCTGACGGCACTCGATATTATTCACTTTCGCGCGGGCTTGTTAGACCAAGAGTCGTTGATTTCGGGGGATCGCTACCGGTTTGTCCGCGATGCCTATTTGCAGCGCCGCCAGTTTGAGGTGAATGACGGTGTGCTTGGCGAAGACCCGTTTGCCACAGATGATTTTGATTTCGACGATACCGACTTCGGTGACGACGATTTCGCCGATTGAGGCCCAACATGGATCACGCTAAGCAGTTGATCGCGGTAATCGATGAGCCCGGCCCCGAGCGCGATGCGCTGGCTGAGGCGATTACCTGCGACGGCATGTGGGTGTTTGCTGCAGAGAACATTGACCATCTGCCTAGCGGTACGGCGCTGATTGTGGCCCATGCCCGGGCAGTGCCGCGTCAGCAGTGGTCTCAGTTGACTCACCGGTTGCCAACCCTGGTCGTCAGCGACTCTCGTCAGGATGCTGACTTGATTAAGGCCATTGATGTGGGGTTGGTGGACTACATCGTTCATCCGCTGCGACATACCGAACTGCTGCGCCGAATGATTCGTAAGGCGATTGAGCTTCACGCCTTAGCCCAAGAGCGTGATCGTGATCGTGAACGTCTCGCTGAACTCAATGAGAGCCTTGAAACTCACCTAGCGCTACTGCGGATGGACCAGCAAAGCGGGGGGCATATTCAGCGGCGTTTGTTGCCAGCGCATCCTAAAGTGATCAACGGCGTTTATTACGACTACTGGTTTGCGCCGTCGCTTTATTTGTCGGGGGATTTTCTCGACTATCAGCGTTATAACGACCGTTTTAGCGCGTTCTATTTTGCCGATGTCTCTGGGCATGGAGCGTCGTCGGCCTTTGTCACGGTGCTGCTGAAGTATTTGTGCAACCGATGGTTAAGCGAGTGGGATGGCCAAGCGCCAGAGCGGCTGCCGCCTGATTGGTTAGCGGCGATGAATCGTGAGCTTCAGGATACCAACATTGGTAAGCATGCCACGTTATTCGTCGGTGTTATTGACCATGAAGCGCATACTCTTCACTATTCGCTCGGCGCACAGCTACCGATGCCGCTGTTGGCGGCTGACGGTAAGCTGGAGCGCTTAACCGGGGAGGGAATGCCGGTAGGCCTTTTCCCAGATGTGGAGTATCCTGCGCTTAGCTGTGCTTTACCGGCCAACTTTCGTTTGTGGCTGTGTTCAGACGGTGTATTGGAATGCTTGCCGGGTAAAACGCTCGACACGCGGCTCACGGAACTTGAGCAACTCGTTAGCGAAAGTGTCACGCTTGAGCAGTTGCGCGACCGGCTAGCCAAAACCAATTCGCTTTTGATAGAGGGCGATGAGGGTGATGAGGCGAACCAGGACCGCGATGCTTTACCCGATGACCTGACAATCATGATGGTGAGCGGATTTGGTCATGCTGATTGAAGAGGGCCGCATTAAAGCGGCGTTCAACTCTGGTGTTTTTGTGTTAAAGCTCTGTGGCGATGTGCGGTTAACGCTATGTGCCACGCTAGATACCCAAGCGCAACGTCTTGCTGAAACCCCTGGCCTTCAGGCGGTGATGATTGACCTGCGCGAAGCGACCAATGTCGACTCAACGGCGCTGGGTTTTCTGGCCAAAGTAGCCATGGCGGTTAAAGGGCGGCTGGAACAGCCTCCGACGATTATTGCTGATAACCCTGATGTACGGCAAATGCTGGACGTCATGGGTTTTGCGCGTTTTTTTACTCTGATGGAAGCGCCTCTGCAGCCTAGTGCAACACTTAACTCTTCTATGCAAGACCTGCCCGCTGAGCCTGCAGATGAAGAAGGCTTGCGTACGCGTATTCTCGAGGCGCATCGCATTTTAATGCATATGAACGAGCATAATCGCGAACAGTTTCAGCCGCTGGTAGAGATGCTTGAAGCGCAATCCACAGTGGCACATAAATAAAACACCCTCTTACCTAGTCGATAAGAGGGTGTGATGGATATGCTACCCAAACTGGCTGGAAGCAATTAGCTCTGCCGTAGTTTGCCAAGTAGCTCTTCAAGCTTGCGCTGGTCGGCCATGAATTTACGAATGCCTTCAGCCAGCTTGTCAGACGCCATTTCATCTTCGTTCATTTGCCAACGAAAATCTGCTTGGGCTAGCGCCTGCTCTGCTGAGCTGCTGGCACCCATGGGCGTTAGCTGGCGGGGAAGGTCGCCCTGTAGTTCATCTAACTCGTTAAGCAGCGCAGGGGATATAGTGAGGCGGTCACAACCTGCCAAGGCTTGTATTTCGCCTACGTTACGGAAGCTGGCTCCCATCACAATCGTTGGATAGCCGTGACCCTTGTAGTAGTCATAAATACGCTTAACCGATTGTACGCCAGGGTCATTGGCGCCGCTGAAGTCAGCTTCCGGCGAGCGCGCTTTGTGCCAGTCGAGAATACGGCCCACAAACGGTGAAATCAGCGTAGCGCCAGCATCGGCACAGGCCTGCGCCTGAGCAAAGCCAAACAGCAGCGTCAGGTTGGTGCGAATGCCATCGCGCTCAAGCTGGCGGGCCGCTTGAATGCCTTCCCAGGTGGACGCCATTTTAATCAAAATACGCTCAGGGCCGACACCATGCTGGGCATAGCGCTCAATTAGCGAGTGCGCTTTGGTAATGGTGGCATCACGGTCAAACGAGAGGCGGGCACTGACTTCTGTCGACACATAGCCCGGCACCAGCTTGCTAATCTCGCTGCCAATATCCACCGCGACACGGTCTACCGCGTCGTCGAGATCGGTGCTCTCTTTGGCGATGCTTGCCAAGCGAGCGCGGCGCTCTTCCTGCTGGGCAGCTTGAAGGATGAGAGAGGGGTTGGTAGTTGCATCCTGGGGCTGGAAGCGGCGAATAGCCTCAAGGTCGCCCGTATCAGCAACCACGGTGGTCATTTCTTTTAATTGGCTTAATAGGCTAGTGGCCATGCAATGCTCCTTGGTTGTCCTGTGGGGTACTTTAGCAAGGGCCGCGCGTGGCGAACAGACACCGACAAATGAATTGAAATCGATTATGATTAGCGGCCTACCTTTTCGGCGGCACGCGCCGCTTTTTTTATGCCCATTTTAAGGAGGCTTATGGAACTTAATCCTCGTCGGGTGGCTTGGTTGGTGGCCGCCAACACAGCGCTTGCGCCTTTCGCGATTGATGCCTATCTGCCTGCCATCGGCATACTGGCTGAGAGTATTAATGCCAGCATTCACCATACTGAACTCTCGATCAGTATGTTTTTGTTTGGATTTGCATTGGGTCAGCTCTGCTTTGGGCCGTTATCAGATCGGTTAGGCCGGAAGCCGGTGCTGTTAAGTGGGCTAGTGGTCTTTATGCTGGCCAGCCTAATGATTACCACTGCCGATAGCTTAACGTCGCTATTGGTTTGGCGCTTTATTCAAGCGTTAGGGGGCGGCGCCTGTGTGGTGAACTCGGCTGCCATCGTACGCGACTGTTTCAGCGGGCGTGAGGCGGCTAAGGTGATGTCCACCATGGCCATGATCATGATGCTGGCCCCGCTGGTGGCACCGGCGGTGGGTAGCCTGCTGCTTCACATTGCTGGCTGGTGGCTCATCTTTATTTTCCTGGCTGTTTATGCCGGTTTCTTACTTTGGCTGTTAGGTACGCGCTTACCTGAAACCCGCGATACCAACTTGCCTGCGGCCTCGCCTCGGCAAGTGATCCGCAACTATGCAAGCGTGCTGCGCCACAAAGAGGGCATGGGTTATATCTGTGCGGTAGCCGCTTCGTTTGCCGGGCTATTTGCCTTTGTGACCGCATCGCCATTTTTATACTTGGACTATTTTTCGCTTTCGCCCAGCGTTTACCCTCTGGTGTTTGGGGTGAACGTCGTAGTGATTGCGCTCTCCAACCGCCTCAATATTCATCTGCTGCGTAAGCGCACGCCACAGCAGAACCTGCGCCTAGGTCTAGCTGTTCAACTAGTGGCCGCCCTGGGGCTTGTGCTGGCCACGGCACTTAACATGGCGTCGCTCTATGTCGTGGTGCCGCTGGTGATGATGTTTACGGGCATGATTGGTCTGATTACGCCCAACGCCATCTCTTCATTGTTGGATCATTTTGGCCATATCAGTGCCACCGCGACAGCGCTGTTGGGTGGCATACAGTTTAGCTGTGGGGCGCTGGCAGGTGTCTTAGTAGGGCTGTTCCAGGTTGAGCACTTATGGCCCATGGTGCTGACCATGTTAGGTGCTGCCCTGCTGGGTAATATCGGTGTGAGAATGCTAACCCAAGCCCCAAAGGTGGATGATGCGTTGTAATGGATAGCCTGCTGCAGTGGTTAGAGGTGCCCTTGGATAGCTGGTTAGCCTGCGCAGCTGTACTGCTGTTAGGTGCCTTTGTACAGCGGGCCACGGGCTTTGGCTTGGCGGTGGTGGGTGCGCCACTGCTGTTGATGATAGAGCCACGGCTGGTGCCGGTGATTTTGGTGCTGTTTGGTTTCACTGTCTCTTTGATGATGGTGCGCCGTTACTGGCATGAGGTGAGGTTAAGGGAAATAGGCGTTGCCCTGATTGGACGCTTACCGGGTAACGGATTGGGCATTTGGCTGTTGCTGGCAGCGCCGATGGTTGTGCTGGAACAGCTAATTGCCGCCATCGTGCTATTTGCTGTGCTGGTCACGGTATGCCGCTTCGAACTGCCGGTGAACCGCTTCACGCTATTTGTGGCGGGCATTCTCTCCGGCGTTTTTGGGACGGTGGCGGCCATCGGCGGGCCGCCCATTGTGCTACTCATGCACGGTTTCTCACCTGACCGCATGCGCGGCAACTTAGCAGCCTTTTTTGTCCTAACCTCTCTATTAACCCTGCTGACGCTGGCGCTGGCAGGGCAGATCAGCGTTTGGCACTTCAAGCTGGCGCTTACTTTTCTGCCTGCCGTGTTGTTAGGCAATGCGCTGGCCGATGCCATTGCCGATCGGTTGGATAAACAGCTACTACAGCGGCTTTCATTGGGGCTTTGTACCTTTGCCGCGCTCGGTCTGCTGTTATAGAGAGAAACTTTTTAAAAAAATAGGCACGTTTTTGGTGATGTCATAAAGATGTCATCGAAGCGGTGCAAAGTACGTCATGCGAAGGCCAGAACCCTACATCGACAGGAGTATTTCGCATGAACCGTATTCTAAAAACTACCGTCATTGCGGCGGCTGTAATGAGCGTTGCCGGTGTGGCACAGGCGCGTGACCAGATTCGTATCGTTGGCTCCAGTACTGTTTACCCGTTTGCCAGCTACGTTACTGAAGAGTTTGGAGCGCTGACCAACTACCCGACGCCAGTGATCGAGTCCACGGGTTCTGGTGGTGGTATTCGTCTGTTCTGTAACGGTGTTGGTGAAGGCACTCCGGACATCACCAACGCTTCTCGTCGCATGAAGCCTTCTGAGCTTGAGCGTTGTGAAGAGAACGGTGTGACTGACGTTACCGAAGCCAAAATTGGTTCTGACGGTATCGTTCTAGGCTTGGCGGCTACTAACGAGCCGATCGACCTGACGCTTGAGCAAATTTTCCTGGCGGTGGCCGCCCAGGTGCCGGTCGACGGCGAACTGGTAGATAACCCCTACACCAACTGGAGCGACATCGACGCTTCTCTGCCGGATCGCGCCATCTCTATCTATGGCCCGCCCAGCACTTCTGGTACCCGTGATGCTTTCGAAGAGCTGGTGATGGAAGCCGCCTCTGCCGAAATGGACATCTACGGTGAAGAAGGTTACACCGATATCCGTACTGACGGTGTTTACATCGACGCCGGTGAGAACGACAACCTAATCGTTCAGCGTCTGGCGGAAGACACCGGTGCCTTCGGTATCTTCGGCTACTCCTTCCTGGTTGAGAACCCGGACACCATCATGGGTGCGACCATTGGCGGTGTTGAACCTGAAGTAGAAGCCATCAGCTCTGGTGAGTACCCGGTTGCTCGTTCACTGTGGTTCTACCTGAAGAACCAGCACGCTGACGAAGTCACTCCGATGTATGAATACGCCAACATGTTCATGGAAGACCAGATGATCGGTTCTGACGGTTATCTGGTAGACATCGGCCTGATTCCGCTACCGGAAGCCGAGCGTGAGCAGGCTCGCCAGAAAGTTGCTGACCGCGTTAAGCTGGTTGCTGCTGATCTGGAATAATCGCTAGCACATATAATCGCTAGCACATAGTGACAACATGGCCGGTAGCCTTTGCTACCGGCCATTTGTTTTTGGGTCACGCTGTCTTTCTTTGTCATATTGCTGTCATGTTTTTAATCCAAAGTAGCAGCCAACACGATTTCATTAGGTGATGCGAGAGAAATTCGATGCAAACAAACCAGCTACTTTTACTCTTTTGCACAGTGCTCTTGCTGCTTGGGCTAGTGGCCTTTTTTGTGGGCCGAGCGAAGGCTGCGCGGGTCCGTGCTTCTGGCGCGGCGATGTATGCACAGCCTGACCAATATGCGTGGTTTGCTGTTCTCTCAACAGCAGGCCCTGCGGTGCTGGTGGGGGCGCTAGGCTCGCTACTGTTATTACTGTTAGGCGCAGATATTCCGCCCATGTATTTATTAGCAGCTAGTTTAGTGGTCGCTGCGGCTGGTTTGGCGGTTGGTGTGGCTCAAGTGAAGCCCCATTTTCACGCTCGCCAAGCCATTGAACGGGTGATTCGCTGGGTGCTAACCGGCGCCGCGATGATATCGATCTTTACTACCTTCGGTATTCTGTTTTCGATCATTTCGGAAGCCCTGCGCTTTTTCCAAATGCACAGCTTCTGGGAGTTCATTACCGGTACAACCTGGAACCCTGGGGCGAGCTTCCTAGCTGCCGCTGGACGCGGCGATGGTAGTGGCGCGCAGTTTGGCTCGGTACCGCTGTTCGCCGGTACCTTCATGATCACCGCGATTGCCCTGCTGGTGGCGGTGCCTATTGGCCTGCTGTCGGCTATTTACATGTCGGAGTACGCTCCACAGCGGGTGCGCACGATTGCTAAGCCGGTGCTTGAGGTGTTGGCAGGTATTCCCACGGTGGTTTACGGTTTCTTCGCCGCCATTACCGTCGCGCCGATTATCGTCAATATTGCCGGCTTCTTGGGTCTGGATGCCTCTTACAACAACGCCGTTGCCCCTGGCATCGTGATGGGCATCATGATCATCCCGTTCATCTCGTCGCTCTCTGATGACGTGATCAACTCTGTGCCTGACAGCATGCGTCAAGGCTCGCTGGCACTAGGGATGACGAAAGGTGAAACCATCCGGGACGTGGTCATACCTGCGGCACTGCCCGGTATCATTTCCGCCGCACTGCTAGGCATGTCCCGAGCGCTGGGTGAAACCATGATTGTGGTGATGGCGGCGGGTATGCGCCCGAACCTAACGGCCAACCCGCTAGAAGACATGACCACCGTGACCGTACGCATCGTGGCATCACTCACGGGCGACCAAGAGTTCGAGAGTGCTGAGACGCTGTCAGCGTTCGCCCTGGGCCTGGTGCTGTTCGTTGTGACTCTAACGCTCAACCTGGTATCTGTACTAATGATCCGCCGCTTCC
This sequence comes from Vreelandella sp. L-25, assembly GCF_056857535.1. Taxonomy (NCBI): domain Bacteria; kingdom Pseudomonadati; phylum Pseudomonadota; class Gammaproteobacteria; order Oceanospirillales; family Halomonadaceae; genus Vreelandella; species Vreelandella sp. L-25. Next base: position 16,776 of record NZ_JBSXNH010000035.1, on the reverse strand, counting down.
GCGAAAAATACCGCGTGAACAACCTGTAACGCCGAGGAACTGATTCGATGAGCCACTCTTTTGACGAGATCAGCCAGCAGCTTAAGCGGCGTCACCGTAAGTCGGCACGCCTGAAGTGGATCTCCATGGGCGCGCTGGGCTTAGCAGGCCTGTTCTTAGTGCTGTTCTTTGCTGACATGCTGAGCAAAGGCCTACCTGCTTTCCAGCAGGCCTATATCAATACCGAAGTTCGCTACACTGAAGAAGCGAGCCGCGATGGCCGCCAAGCGTTTGACCAGGATTTGATACCACTTATTAGCCGCACGGTGGTACGCGTTATTCCGCTACAGCTGCGCAACAACCCAGAAATGATCGGTACCTCCGAGCAGCGCTGGATGCTGGCCACCAGTGAAGTGGATCAGTACCTGAAAGGGCATCGTAACCGCTTGAGCGATGAAGAAAAAGCCGAAATCGATGAGCGTGTTGCTGCAGGTCAGGTTGATTTGCGCTTCAACAAAACGTTCTTCGGTTCAGGGGATTCGAAGATTGCCGAGAACGCCGGTATCTTATCGGCGGTGGTCGGTACCATCATGACCATGATTGTGACGCTGCTGATCTCTTTCCCCATCGGCGTAATGACGGCTATTTATCTGGAAGAGTTTGCCCCGGATAACCGATTTACACAGCTGATCGAGATCAACATCAACAACCTAGCAGCGATCCCATCGATTCTGTTTGGTTTGTTAGGTCTGGCGATCTTTATCAACTTCTTTGGTGTACCACGCTCATCTCCGCTGGCAGGCGGTATGACGCTGGCGCTGATGACCCTTCCCGTCATCATCATTGCCACCCGTACGGCACTGCGTAGCGTGCCGGACTCCATTCGCCATGCGGCATTTGGTGTAGGTTGCTCGCGCTGGCAAGTGGTTCGTGATCACGTTCTTCCGCTAGCGATGCCCGGTATCATGACCGGTTCGATCATTGGCCTAGCGCAGGCGATGGGTGAAACTGCACCGCTGATCATTGTGGGGATGGTGGCCTTCATTCCGGATGTCAGCGCTTCCTTTACCCAGGCAGCCACGGTCATGCCCGCGCAGATCTTTACCTGGTCAGGCGAGCCGGAGCAGGCCTTCGTTGAAAAAACCGCTGGTGGCATCCTAGTGCTACTGTCTGTGCTGATTTCGCTCAACGCCTTTGCCGTTGTGCTACGCAAGAAATTCGAGCGTCGCTGGTAAGCCGGCGCCCAAGAGGACACCTTATGAATAGCCAAGCACCCGTTATGAATCAGCAGCATGCACCAGACGTTGGCCAGCCTTACACACGTAATGAGCAAGCATGCCACGACCTCAGTATTCGTGTTCGCGATCTCAATTTGTGGTACGGCAAGAGCCAAGCGTTGAAAGGGCTGAATATCGACCTGTTCCAGAAGAACGTGACCGCGCTGATTGGCCCTTCGGGGTGCGGTAAGTCGACCTTTTTGCGCTGCTTGAACCGTATGAACGACTTGATTCCCAGCGTGCATATTGAAGGTCTGGTGGAGATGGACGGCCAGGATGTGAATGCTGGCAAGATGGATGAAGTGGCGCTGCGCCGCCGGGTGGGGATGGTGTTCCAAAAGCCTAACCCGTTCCCGAAATCTATCTACGAGAACATCGCCTACGCACCGCGTATGCACGATTTGGTGAGCCGTAAAGCCGATCAAGATGAGCTGGTCGAGAAGGCCCTGCGCGATGCCGGTTTGTGGAACGAAGTGAAAGACAAGCTGCAAGAGCCGGGCACCTCGCTCTCTGGTGGTCAGCAGCAGCGTCTGTGCATCGCACGGGCGATTGCTGTTCAGCCTGACGTCATTTTGATGGATGAACCGACCTCAGCCCTGGACCCGATCTCCACGGCCACCATCGAAGATTTGATGGATAAGCTGAAAGAGCAGTTCACCATCGTGACCGTGACGCACAACATGCAGCAGGCGGCGCGCGTGGCGGACTACACGGCTTTCTTCCATCTGGGGGAAATCATCGAGTACAACGATACGAAAGTAATGTTCTCGACCCCGGCACAGAAGAAAACCGAAGACTATATTTCTGGCCGTTACGGCTAAATAGACCGCTGTTTGTTGGCCCGCTGTCATGGCGGGCTTTCAAGCAGCGTTTTTTTGACTGTTGATATATGTTTTTTCGTATATAAGCGGTAGGCTTGGCCTTTATTGCATACTTGGAGACAACCCTATGTCACTTCGCATCGGTATTAACGGATTTGGCCGTATTGGACGCCTAGCGCTGCGCAGCCTTTGGTCGCAGGTAGCGGCAGGCGAGGTGACGTTGGTGCGTATTAACGACCCCGGTGGTGATGCGGCCACCTTTGCCCATTTATTGGAGTTTGATTCCGTCCACGGCCAATGGGCGCCGGGGCAGGGCATGGCAGCGCGTCAGGATGCCATTGTCATTGATGGACATGAGGTGGCCTTTAGCACTCATAAAACCATTGCGGAAAGCGATTGGTCCAGCTGCGATGTGGTCATCGAGTGCTCCGGCAAAATGAAAAGTACCGACAAGCTGAATGCTTACCTGGATCAAGGCGTTGGGCGCGTGGTGGTGAGTGCGCCGGTGAAAGAGGAGGGCGTGCTCAATGTGGTGGTGGGTGTGAATGACCACCTGTTTGAGCCAGCCAAGCACCGTATTGTCACGGCCGCTAGCTGCACCACTAACTGCCTAGCGCCGGTCGTCAAAGTGATTCTTGAGCATTTTGGTATTCGTCACGGTTCCATGACCACCGTGCATGACATTACCAATACCCAAACCATTTTGGATGCACCTCATAAAGACCTGCGTCGTGCCCGCGCCTGCGGCATGAGTCTCATCCCTACTACCACGGGCTCGGCGAAAGCCATTACGGCAATTTTCCCTGAACTGGAAGGCAAACTTAACGGCCACGCGATCCGCGTACCGCTGGCTAATGCATCGCTCACCGATATGGTGTTCGAGCTTGAACGAGAAGTGACCGTTGATGAGGTGAATCAAGCGCTCAAGGCTGCCGCCGATGGCCCCCTCAAAGGCATTCTGGGCTATGAAGAGCGCCCGCTGGTATCGATTGACTACCGTACGGACCCGCGTAGCTCGATTATTGATGCCCTCTCTACCATGGTGGTGAACGGCACTCAGTTAAAGCTCTACGCGTGGTACGACAATGAGTGGGGTTACGCCAATCGTACCGCCGAGCTGGCACTTATGGTGGGTGGGGAGCCGGTTGGTCGTGGCTGAATCGCTGCTGGATAACGTCAAGGCGCTACCGTTCGAGGTGCGCCAGTACATGCTGATTACCGGCAACTACTGGGCGTTCACCATTACCGACGGCGCGCTGCGGATGCTGGTGGTAATGTATTTCCACCAGCTCGGCTACTCGCCGCTGCAAATCGCCATGCTGTTTCTGTTCTATGAAGCGTTTGGCGTGGTAACGAACTTGGTGGGCGGCTGGCTAGGGGCGAGACTGGGCTTGAACCGCACTATGAATGTGGGGCTAGGGCTGCAAATTGTGGCGCTCGCCATGCTAATGGTCCCTGCTGGTATGCTGACCGTTGTGTGGGTAATGGCCGCCCAGGCGCTGTCGGGCATTGCCAAAGACCTCAATAAAATGAGCGCTAAAAGCGCCGTGAAGGTGCTGGTGCCGGCCACGAGTGCCAATGCCAACAGCGCCTTATACCGCTGGGTCGCTATGTTGACCGGCTCTAAAAATGCCCTGAAAGGCCTAGGCTTTTTCGTTGGCGGTGTGCTGCTCACGCTGATTGGCTTTCGTGGGGCGGTCATTGCCATGGCCATCATGCTGGGTGCTGTGCTGCTACTATCGCTCTGGCGCCTCAAAGCAGATTTAGGCAAGCAAAAAGTCAAACCCAAGTTCTATGAGATCTTTTCAAAATCCCGCGCCATCAACGTGCTCTCGGCCGCGCGGTTTTGTCTGTTTGCTTCTCGTGATGTGTGGTTTGTCGTGGCGCTGCCGGTCTTTCTTTATGATCAACACGGCTGGAGCCACTGGACCGTAGGTGGCCTATTGGCGGCCTGGATCATCGGCTATGGTGGCGTACAAACCCAAGCACCAAAACTCACAGCCCTGCTAAAAGGCGATGCGCGAACCATCACCGCTGGCTGGGCCGCCGCCCTGGCCGTTCTGGCCATTCTGCTTGCGCTACTTCCCTTGGCGCAGGTGGGCTGGCTGGTGGTGGGCCTGTTGGCGTTTGGCGTGCTGTTTGCCGTGAACTCCAGTTGGCACAGTTATCTGATCGTTCACTATGCCCGGGCTGACGGCGTCTCGATGGACGTCGGGTTTTACTATATGGCCAATGCCATGGGGCGCTTGGTCGGCACGCTGCTCTCCGGGTGGCTCTACATGGAATACGGCCTGAGTGCCTGCCTTTGGGTGGCGGCTGCCTTGGTGGCGGCAAGCTCTATGATGGCCCTTGCATTGCCTAAGCAGGCAGCGTGAGCGATGTGCACCATGCCGATTCACGGCGCGGGCGTGTCCTAGTGCCCAGCGCGTAGCGGGGCACCATCGACGAATAGCCGCTGCAGCTTCCACCACCCTTCCACCCGGAGTCGTAAGCCCTGATGGGTAAGCTCCGGGGCTATCCAGAGCGTCGCTCCTTGCAGCTGGTGGCATTCAAACGTTGAGGTCTCTTTGGGGGCAGATGTCTCAGCGATGACGATGCGCGACGTGCCGCCGCAGCAGCCGTGACGGGGTGAAAACCGTACCGTGACCACACCCCCTTGTTGCTTGATAAAAGCGGCAGCTTTTTCTTCTATTTCAATGATCGGGTCCATCGCTTCTTGAGCGCCCCTTACGTCGGTGGATAGGCAACATGCTCACCATCCTCTTTCACAAAGTGTGCCACCGGCCGGTCCAGCAGCGTCAACACCTGTTCGGAAGGTCGGCAGAGTTTTGCGCCTTTGGGTGTGATGACGATAGGGCGATTGATGAGAATTGGATGTGCCATCATGGCGTCGATAAGCTGATCATCGCTTAACGTCGGGTCATCCAATGTGAGTTCATCGTAAGGCGTGCCTTTGCGGCGCAGCAGCTCTCGCGGTGGTAGCTTCATCATCGCCAGTAGCTCTACCAATCGCTCTCGGCTAGGCGGTGTTTCAAGGTAGAGGATCACTTCAGGGGACTCCCCTGATGCCTTGATCATGGCCAGGGTATTGCGCGATGTGCCGCAGTTAGGGTTGTGATAAATGATTACTGACATGGAGGAGCGTCACGCTGACTAGGAGTTTGATTGATAGCAGGGGATAAGCGGGTGGGGTCTTGCTCGGCTTTATACGCTTTGGCGGCGTTTGCCCACCACATCAATTGCACTAGCGTCCGACCAAAATAGCCTTCCCAGCGCTCTTGCTCTGCACGGAATTGTCCATCGTTATCGAGGGCTTTTGGATACCCGCTCGCCCAGGCGAGCAGGCGCGGGAGGCGTTGACGTTCTGGTTGAGCCGAGAAAAATCAAATAGTGCGCCATCAAGCAGGCTCCTTAAGCATGAGTAGGGAAGTGCTGACGCGTGTTATTGGCAATGCGCACCAGGGCCAGCATCAGCGGTACCTCTACCAGTACACCCACCACCGTTGCTAGAGCAGCGCCCGATTGCAGACCAAACAGCGCAATGGCGGCGGCCACGGCAAGCTCAAAAAAGTTGCTGGCGCCAATCATCGCCCCGGGTGCGGCAATATTGTGCGGGACGCGCCACGCTTTCGCCCAGCCATAGGCAATGAAGAAGATTAAAAACGTCTGCAGAATTAGCGGAATGGCGATAAGCACAATATGCAGCGGATTGTTCAGAATGACATCGCCCTGAAACGCGAAAAGCAGTACCAGGGTAATGATCAGCCCCATCGGCGTGACCGGGCCAATGCGCTTCATAAAGACGTTGTCGTACCAATCGGCACCGCGCTTAGCGATAAGGGTTTTCCGCGTGAGGTAACCTGCCGCCAGGGGAATGACGATGTAGAGCACTACCGACAGCAGCACCGTATCCCAGGGTACCTGAATATTGGAAATACCCAGCAGAAAGACCACGATCGGCGCAAAGGCAAACAGCATGATCAGGTCGTTGAGGGCGACTTGTACCAGCGTGTAGGCCGCATCGCCACGGGTAAGGTAGCTCCAGACGAAAACCATCGCGGTGCAGGGCGCCGCACCCAGCAAAATGGCCCCCGCAAGGTACTGGCTGGCCAGCGCATCAGGAATCCAAGGTTTAAAAATCACCATAAAAAATAGCCATGCTAGGGCAAACATGGTGAAGGGCTTGATGAGCCAGTTCACCGTGGTGGTGATGGCCAGCCCTTTTGGCTGGCGGCGCACGCCAGCGATTGCGCTAAAGTCAATTTGCGCCATCATGGGGAAAATCATCGCCCATATCAGTATAGCGATCGGAATCGACACCTGCGCGTATTCAAAGCGTGAAAGAGCCTCGGGAATGGCGGGAGCCCACTGGCCTAGCGCAATACCGGCCACAATCGCAGCGGCGACCCAAAGCGACAGATAGCGTTCAAAAAGCCCCATATCAGCACTGCTGGGGGCTGCCTTCTCCTGATGTGACATGCTCGCTCCTTGATTATATGGCCCGCTGGTTAACGCGCTTGGAGAGCTCTTCGGCGCTCTCTTTACGCTCTGAGTATCGGTCGGTGAGCAGGTCGCTGCGCTCTCGTACCAGTAGAGTGAATTTTACGAGTTCTTCCATGACATCCACGATGCGATCATAAAACGGCGAGGGCTTCATGCGGTCGTTGTCATCGAACTCCATAAAGGCTTTGGGCACGGACGATTGGTTAGGGATCGTCACCATGCGCATCCAGCGGCCCAAAATGCGCAGCTGGTTCACCGTGTTAAAAGATTGTGAACCACCGCAGACCTGCATCACGGCCAGGGTTTTGCCTTGGGTAGGGCGTACGCCGCCCAAAGCCAGGGGTATCCAATCAATTTGTGCTTTCATAATGCCTGTCATCGCCCCGTGACGCTCTGGCGAGCACCACACCATCCCATCTGCCCACTGTGCTAGGGAGCGCAGCTCTTCCACCTTAGGGTGGCTGGCATCTTCGGCATCAGGAAGCGGCAGGCCACGCGGGTTAAAAATGTGTGTTTCAGCGCCCATCGCGTTCAGCAGGCGGGCGGCCTCTTCAACCGCCAAGCGACTAAATGAGCGCTCGCGTAGCGATCCGTACAGCAGCAGCACCTTTGGTGCAGGGCACGAAGAGGGCGGTAACCCCAATGATTCGAGGCTAGGGGCTTGGAAGAGCTCAGGGTCGAGATTGGGTAAATCCGCAAGCAGGGCCATGGGGGCTCCTTGGTGAAAGCAGCAATAGATGGCTTTCATGATATATGTTTTTTCGTATATTTCTAGCCGCCTGCTTGAGCTGCAATATCTCCGTCATCATCTGGGCGTATGGTGGCGATGTAAAATTAAATAAGAGGTTGTTGAATTATGTCGAAGCGTCGCGTGCTCTTTCTCTGTAATGCCAATTCTGCGCGCTCTCTCATGGGAGAAGTGCTACTTCGCCATATGGCCGGTGATCGCTTCGAATCCTTCAGTGCAGGCTCTGAACCCGACGAGCCTCATGCGCTAACCCTTGAAGCCTTAAAAAAGCAGGGTCTTTCGACAGAGGGGCTGCACAGTAAGTCGCTGGATCAGTTCGAGAACGAAGCGTTCGACGTGGTGATCGTGCTGTGTGACAAAGCTCAGCAGGCGTGCCGCGATTGGCAAGGGAAAGCAGGCGAAATTTTATTCTGGGACATCCGTGACCCTCGTCTGATCAGTAAGTTGGACGCTTACGAGCAGGCGCTGTTCGAGATCCGCCGCCGTTTACAGCTGTGGCTACCGCTGCAAAAAAGCTGATCATTTCTATCTCGACAGGGTGCACCATGAAATTTATCAATAATTTAAGCGTCAAGGCGAGTTGGACGCTGGTACTCGTGACTTTTACTTGCCTTGTGCTTGCCATTGGTGGCTTAGGGCTTTTTGCCAACCAGTTTGGCCGCGATGCCTTTACATCGATGCATCAACGCGACATGGCTCAGGTGCGTGAGCTAAATAGCGCTTACACACAGCTGTTGCGTGCCAGGGTACAGATGAATCGGGCAGCTGAGCTGATTCGCACTCCCTCGTTTGATCGTCCAGAGCCGCTTCTGGAAGAGTCGGATCGGTTGCTGGCATCGGCGGCCACGCATTTTGAAGCTTTCCAAGCGAGCTTTCCGGAGGGGGAGCAGCCCGAGCTGGTCGGCCAGTTGGCGAGCAATTTTCAATCCCTGGTAAATAACAACCTTAGCCTGCAGATGATGATGCTAGAAGAGCGCGATGTGCGTGGCTTTCTCTCTGGCGAATCTCGGGTGGATGATAGCAGTCAGCAGTTCGTTAACACCGCGGAAGCGTTTTACGGCTATTCAGTGGCCCGTGGCGCTGGTTTGTCTGAGCGTTTCGAGAACGTTTCATCGCTGCTCTTCATGGGCGTGGTGGGTGTCGTCGTGCTGGCGCTGCTAGTCGTAGGCCTAGTCGTATGGGGCGTACGTCGGAACGTTTTGCGGCCGCTGCGGGTTATTACTCAACACTTTAAACGTATTGCTAAGGGCGATTTATCCTCTCCGGTAGAGGCGCACGCCAATAATGAAATTGGCCAGCTGTTTAGCGAGCTGGCGAATATGCAGCGTTCATTAACCACCACCGTGAATCATCTCAATAACAGCAGCCAGCAGGTGTATAGCGACAGCCAAGCCATGGCGACGCAAAGCCAGCAGTTGGCTGGACAAACCGATTCTCAGGTATCAGCGCTTCAGCAAATGGCTGCTAGCCTTGAGCAGCTCACCGCGACGGTGAATCAAAACGCAGAAAGCGCCGCGCATGTAAATCGCTCTACCACCGACGTGTCTCACAAAGCGCAGCAGGGCGATGAAGTGATCGCTCAGTTTATTGCCACCATGCAGTCTATCAACGAGCACTCCGAAGAAATTCAAAGCATTATCAAGGTGATCGAAAGCATTGCGTTCCAAACCAATATTTTGGCATTGAATGCCTCTGTAGAGGCGGCGCGGGCTGGCGAGCATGGACGCGGATTTGCTGTAGTGGCTAGTGAAGTTAGGGCGCTGGCAACGCGCAGTGCCGATGCTGCTCACGATGTTCGTGCACGTATTGAGGCCTCGAGTAAAAGCGTTGAGCAGGGTAGCGAACTTTCTCAACAGGCAGGCGAGCACACTCGGGCAATCATGCAAGCGGCGACTCAGGTAGAACACTTGATGGCGCAAATGGCCAAAGCCTCTGAAGAGCAGCGTCGCGGTATTGAAGAAGTGAACGTTGCTGTCACGCAAATCGACGCGACGACTCAAGATACGATGCGCTTGGTCAACCAAACGGCACAAAGCGCCGAGGGGTTAACCCAAGAGGCGCTGCAGATGCGTGAGTACGCGGGACAGTTCCGTATTATTGAGGAGGCCCCAGTACCTGACGTACATGATGACGAAGAGGCGGAGCAGCCTCTGGAGCAGTTGGATTGACAGGCAATGGCCAGCGCTGAATTGAGTAATCGCGATCATAAAGACGATATGCGCGCCTTGGCATAGTGGCTGCCAAGACGCGGATGGGCACTGTACTGTGTGATGCTGCGGTGAGTGTTTAATCCATGAGCTCAACGGCAACGGCGGTGGCTTCACCGCCGCCAATGCAAAGGCTGGCAATACCGCGTTTGCCGCCTTTCGTGCGCAGGGCATGAATTAGCGTGGCGATAATACGGGAGCCGGTGGAGCCAATGGGGTGACCTTGAGCGCAAGCACCGCCAAACACGTTCACCTTCTCATGGGGTAAGCCCAGGTCGTCCATGGCCATGAGGGTCACGACGGCGAAGGCTTCATTGATCTCAAACAGATCGACGTCGTTGACTCCCCAGCCAAGCTTTTTCATCAGCTTTTCAATCGCGCCTACAGGGGCAATGGTAAATTCGCTGGGATGACGTGAGTGGGTGGCGTGTCCAAGCATTTTTGCCAGCGGTTTAACACCATGGCGCTGTGCGGCTTCGTGGCTTGCTAAGATGAGCGCTGATGCACCATCGGAGATGGAGCTAGAATTAGCTGCTGTGATGGTGCCATCTTTAGCAAATGCAGGACGCAGCTGGCGGATTTTATCCAGCTTGGCTTGGAAGGGCTGCTCATCGTGAGAAACAACGGTGTCGCCCTGGCGCGTGGTGACCGTGACAGGGGCCATTTCGGCATCTAAATCGCCATTGTTGGTGGCAGCCATCGCTCGTTCCAGGGAAGCAATGGCGAAGTCATCCAGCCGCTCGCGGGTATAGCCGCGCTCTGTAGCTACATCCTGCGCAAAGGCGCCCATCAGTTTGCCGGTTTCGGCATCTTCAAGGCCATCCAGGAACATATGATCTTTGAGCTCGCCGTGGCCCAGTCGATAGCCGCCGCGTGCCTTAGTGAGTACATGAGGCGCATTCGACATAGACTCCATGCCGCCTGCTAATAAAATCTCTCCGCTACCGGCCTTGATCAAATCATGCGCGAGCATGGTGGCTTTCATGCCTGACCCGCAGAGTTTATTGATGGTGGTGGCACCGTTGGCATCGGGAATGCCTGCTTGGCGCATCGCCTGGCGTGCGGGGCCCTGTTTAACGCCAGCAGGCAAAACGCAGCCCATGATGCCCTCTTCAACAGCGGCAGCGTCGATACCTGCGCGTTCAATAGCGGCACGGATGGCAACTGCGGCAAGTTCGGGGGCGCTCATGCTGGAAAGGCTGCCCATCATACCGCCCATTGGGGTGCGGGCGGCGGATAAAAAGACGACGTCGGTAGCGCTACTCATTGTCTATCTCCTGATAGATTTTTTGTGATTATCTGGCTGAGCGATTAGCGATGCGTTGACCCATTCGCGGGGCTGTGGTCTTCTCCTAAGTAACCAAGCAAGCGCTAGTGTAAATGACATGAATGTAATGAATGCATCTCCTCGCCGCAAGGAATTGACGCGCTTAGCAGCTCAGCTATTCGTCCAAGAGGGCTTTGATCGCACCACGGTGCGCATGTTGGCCCAGGAAATGGGCATCAAGTCCGGCAGCCTGTTTCACCACTTCAAAGATAAGCAGGAAATTCTGGCAGCAGTGATTGAGGAGGGCACTCAGAACGCACTAGGCATCGCAAAAGCCGCGTTGCAATCTTGCCCCGACAGTGCAGAAGCTCGGCTGCATGCCATGGCAAGGGCGCACCTGGAAACGCTGTTTGCAGATCGTAATGCTCACGTGGTGGCGCTGTTTGAATGGCGACGGTTAGACCCCGCTGCCAGCGCCCACCTTAGCCACCTACGCGATGCTTATGAGGCGATGTGGGTTGAGGTGATTGATGATGCTCTGGCGGAAGGGTTGATTCATGGCGACCGCTTCCTCGTTTCCCGCTTTATTTTAGGCGCGTTGAACTGGACCGTTCGTTGGTATGACCCCAATGGCCCGCGCACCCCAGACGACCTTGCTGATGAGCTGGTGGCAATGATCCTGTCGCGCTAATGCTTGGCGCTGTCTCTTCCCAATCGACCAACGTCTAACCTCATGGCCGCGCTTGTGGCTTGCGCTCTTGGGTAAATGCTTTTAGCGTTGGTCTATCGGTAGGTTTCCGTTAACGTAAACGCACAATAATGCCAGCACTACGTTGAATCCTGCCTGCCCGAGTGCTCACGACCAACAACATAAGAGAGCCGTCATGACAGCAACAGCCACGTCACTTCCCCCGTATTCGACTTTTTTTGAAAGCTTTTCGGTTGATAGCGTTATCGCCAAACTTGACGACCATCAGGATGGATATTTAAACGCCTTTGACGCCTGTTGTGGACGGCATGTGCGCCAAGGGCGTGGTGATGTATTGGCGCTAGTACATGAAGATACCCAGGGCCAAACCTATACGCTGACCTATTCCGAACTTGATCAGCAGAGCGGCCAATTGGCGGGCTGGTTCAAAAGCCAAGGGTTCGGTGAAGGCGACCGGATTGCCTGCATGCTGCCTCGTTCTGTTAATTTGCTGATCACCGTGCTGGCAACGTGGCGCATTGGGGCCGTCTACCAGCCGCTGTTTACTGCCTTTGGGCCGGACGCCGTGGATTACCGTCTTAGCCGTGCCGATACCAAGTTGGTTATTACCGATCATGCCAATCGCTACAAGTTTGATGGGTTGAGCCAGTGTCCGCCCGTTTTAGCCGTGGGCGGTGCAACCAGTGAGCATGCCAACGACCTCGATTGGCAGATCGCATTGACGTATACGTCAACGAGTGAAGCACCGCCCCGGCTTTCGCCGGATAAGCCGTTTCTTCAGATGTTTACTTCCGGCACGGTGGGTAAGCCCAAAGGGGTCGCCGTGCCGTTATCGGGTATGACCGCATTTGCGCTCTATATGGAGCTGGCGGTTGACCTTCGTGAAGATGACCGCTTCTGGAATATGGCGGACCCTGGCTGGGCCTACGGACTTTATTATGCGATTGCAGGGCCGCTGCTGTTGGGCGTTACCACGCATTTTTGTGAGGCCGGTTTTAGTGCAGAGGGGGCGCTGGCATTTATGAAGCGCCATCGCATCACCAATTTTGCAGCGGCACCTACGGCATACCGTTTGATGAAAGCGTCAGGCTTATTTGATGACGCCCATCAAACCTTAACGCTGAGAGCAGCCAGCTCTGCTGGGGAGCCGCTGAATACGGAGGTCGTTACTTGGGTAGAAAAATCGTTGGGTTGCCCGGTGATGGATCATTACGGCCAAACGGAAACCGGGATGACCTGTAATAACCACCACTCTCTTGAGCATCCCAAACATGTAGGTGCCATGGGCGTTCCTATGCCGGGCTACCGACTGGCCATTCTTGATGCGGAATATAACGAGCTGCCACCCGGTGAGCCCGGTGTATTGGCGGTGGATATCAAGAACTCACCCGCTCACTTTTTCCAAGGCTATACCTGGCAGGAGAAAGACCCCTTCGTTAACGGTTACTACCTGACCGGCGATGTGGTGATTCGTAATGAGGATGGCTCGTTCCAGTTCGCAGGCCGCGACGATGACATCATCACTACTGCAGGTTATCGGGTGGGCCCGACAGACGTTGAAAATAGCGTGATGACACATCCAGCGGTGGCGGAATCCGCGGCGGTGGGGCAGCCAGACGAGATTCGTGGCGAAGTGATTAAATCTTACATCGTGTTGCGCGACGGCTTCGAACCCAGCGATGCCCTGGCAGAAGAGATTCGCCAGCAGGTGCGCGAACGGCTCTCTACCCACGCTTTCCCCAGGGTGATTGAGTTTGTCGATGAGCTACCTAAAACCCCCAGCGGCAAGATTCAGCGCTTTAAGCTGCGTGCCCAAGCGGCAGAGCAAGTGCGCGATAACTCATAATTCATAGGAAGAGTGCTATGCAGGTAAAGGACCGTACGTTTTTGATTACTGGCGCTGCCTCAGGTCTTGGTGCGGCCACGGCAGAACGGCTGGTAAACGCTGGTGCCAATGTAGTGCTGTGCGATATGAGTGATCGGGTGTTGAATCTAGCAGAACAGCTGGGTGCTCAGGCTAAAGCCTGTGTCGCTGATATCACCTCTGCCGCTGATATGCAGCAGGCGGTGAATACGGCGGTGGCGTTGGGTGGCGAAAGTGGGCTTTCTGGGGTGGTTCACTGTGCGGGTGTGGTGAGCGTCGCCAAGTTAGTGGATCGAGAAGGTAATCCTGCCGACCTTGATAGCTATGCGCGCACGGTCCATATCAACTTAGTTGGCACTTTTAATGTGATGCGGCTCGCTGCTGCTGCGATGGCTAACAACCCGCCCGGTGATAGCGGTGAGCGTGGTGTGATTATCAACACGGCTTCTATTGCGGCGTTTGATGGGCAAGTGGGGCAGTGTGCCTACAGCGCTTCTAAGGCGGGGGTTGTGGGAATGAGCCTGCCAGCGGCAAGAGAGTTATCTCGTCATGCCATTCGCGTTATGGCGATTGCTCCTGGGGTGTTTGAGACGCCAATGATGAGCGAAATCCCGGATGAGGCTGCTCAGGCATTGGCTGCTGCCGTGCCTTTCCCCAAGCGTTTGGGGAAACCTGAAGAGTTTGCGCTGTTAGCAGAGCAAATCATTACCAACCCCATGCTTAATGGAGAGGTGATTCGTTTGGATGGCGGTATACGCATGCAGTAATCCGTTTTAAGCACACTGCTCCTGGCCAGCCTGCTCATATTTCGAGCAGGCTTTTTTGTATGTAAAACAGGGTATTGTAGTTATAGCGACCAAAGTTGTAGTCGGTTTTTGAGCTTAATTCAAACGACTGCTTGACTGTGCTGTGTGAGCGCGCTAATTTTCAAACATGTGTTTGAAAGCCGTTGGTAAAGCCCAGCCCTTTCAGCCCCCTGTTTAGGAGAAGTGACATGCCCAGCTATCAAGCCCCTCTGCGTGACATACGTTTCGTGATGGACGAAATGTTTGATTACCCAAGCCACTACGCCGCATTACCCAATGGTGAAGATGCCTCGCCAGATGTCGTGAGTGCGATTTTGGAAGAGGGTGGTCGCTTTGCTCGTGAGGTGCTGCTACCTCTTAACCAAAGCGGTGATGAGGAGGGGTGCTTGCTGGAAGGGGGTGAGGTGAAAGCTCCTAAAGGATTTAAAGAAGCCTATCAGCAGTATGTTGAAGGCGGTTGGCCGAGTTTGGCGGCAGATCCTGAGCAGGGTGGTCAGGGCCTTCCGCACTCATTGGCGATGATGCTCTCTGAAATGATCTGCGCTACTAACTTAGCGTGGGGTATGTACCCGGGCTTGTCACATGGTGCGGCGGATGCGCTTCGTCATCACGGTACGGATGAGCAGAAGGCGACATACCTCACCAAGCTGGTAGAAGGTGTTTGGACTGGCACCATGTGCTTGACGGAGCCGCACTGCGGTACTGACCTGGGTTTGATCAAAACCCGTGCAGTGCCCGCTGAAGATGGTGCTTATCACATTACGGGTACCAAAATCTTTATCTCAGCCGGTGAACACAATCTCGCTGAGAACATCGTCCATCTCGTGCTGGCCAAACTGCCGGATGCTCCTGAAGGATCTAAAGGTATTTCGCTATTCGTTGTGCCCAAATTTCTGCCGGACGCTGCGGGCAACCCTGGCGAGCGCAATGGCGTCAGCTGTGGTTCGCTTGAGCACAAAATGGGTATCCATGGTAACGCTACCTGCGTCATGAACTTTGATGGCGCAACAGGCTATCTAGTTGGCGCGCCGAATAAAGGCCTGGCCTGCATGTTCACCATGATGAACGCGGCTCGCTTAGGCGTGGGTATCCAAGGCTTAGGGTTGATGGAGGCTAGCTTCCAAAACTCGCTAAGTTATGCCCGTGACCGCTTACAGATGCGTGGGCTGTCTGGCGTACAAGCGCCGGATAAAGTCGCTGACCCTATTATTGTGCACCCTGATGTACGCCGTATGCTGCTGACGCAAAAAGCCTTCGCTGAAGGCGGCCGCATGCTGGTGCTGTATACCGCTCAGATGCTGGATATTGTTGAGCACGGCGCGCCGGGGGCAGAGAAAGAGCGTGCCGAGACTCTCCTCGGCCTACTGACGCCCATCGTGAAAGCGTTTCTGACGGAAGTGGGCTTCGAGTGTACCAATGAAGGCGTGCAGATTTTTGGTGGCCACGGCTTTATTAAAGAGTGGGGCATGGAGCAACTGGTACGCGATGCGCGCATCACACGCCTCTATGAAGGTACGACCGGTATTCAAGCGCTTGATCTGCTGGGGCGCAAAGTACTGATGAGTCAAGGTGAGTCGCTGAAAGTATTCACCAAAGAGATTCACAAGTTCTGCAAAGCAGAAGCGGATAACTCCGCATTGAAAGAATTTATTGAGCCGCTGGCTAAGCTGAACGCTGAGTGGGGCGAGCTCACCATGGGCATCGGTATGAAAGCGATGCAGGACCGTGAAGAGGTGGGGGCTGCCAGCGTCGATTACTTGATGTACTCAGGCTACGTGACGGTTGCTTACCTGTTCGCACGTGCTGCCAAGCAGGCGGCTGCCTCCCAGGACGGTGATGATGCCGCGTTCTATAAGACAAAGTTGAATACCGCACGGTTCTATTACCAGCGCTTGTTACCGCGTACCAAAGCGCACGCGGCAATGATTCAGGCGGGAGCGGGCAGCTTAATGGCCATCTCGAGCGAAGATTTTGGCTTGGGCTTTGAGATTTAAGTCTAGGCGTTTACCAGGCACTCTCTGGTCAGGGTACTGATCGGTGGTTTGCGGCAGACTTGCCTTTGGCATCGTCTGCCGCTTTTTTTTCAAAACCCTCTTGCCAACCCGGCCGCGAATCCGTAAAGTACGCATCCGCTGCCGGGGACGCCAAGCGTTACCAGCGGTGAAGAAGGTTGAAAAACCTTCGGTTTGTCAGGAAGTTAGTGTCATCTGTTGGTTGGATTGATCGCTCGCTTCACACGCTGAAAACAGCCCTTGACAAACACCACGGAATGCGTAGAATACGCCTTCCTCGCTGAGGCAACACGGGTCAGGTCATCGAGCCCGTCGCAGCGAGCTTAAGAAAGTTGCTCTTTAACAATTTGATCAGGTAATTCATGTGGGCGCTTGCCGATGAGGGTGATAAATCACCAATTATCAAGGCAAGCGCACAAGAAAGATGTTCACATCTTTCAAGTTCGTTTGAACCTTGAGCCAAGTTTGATCCGCTTTTGTTGCCTTCGGGCAGCGAGTAAGGATCGCATTGATCTTAAACTGAAGAGTTTGATCATGGCTCAGATTGAACGCTGGCGGCAGGCCTAACACATGCAAGTCGAGC
>NZ_JBSXNH010000034.1:0-53023 GCF_056857535.1 Vreelandella sp. L-25 | reverse complement strand
AAGCGCTCAGAGCACACAGGCGAGCGAATTCAGCGGAACGAAGCTCAGCCCGATAATGGGGGACAGGAACCGCCGTGGTACGGATCCGTTTGCCCGGTGGTGTGAGAGGACGGGGGAGGCGACTCCCCCTCCTACTCGATTAGGCCATTCACGCAATCATGGACGCCTTCCATCCGACTACAAAAAAACCAGCGTAAACGCTGGTTTTTTTGGGATGTGCTAACACTCTGCGCTTAACGCTCGAGTTTTTCCAGCTTACCCGTTTTGCCATCCCACTCTTCTGCATCGGGCAGAGGGTCTTTCTTCTCGGCAATATTGGGCCACACTTCGGCCAACTCCGCGTTGATCTCGATAAACTGCTCTTGGCCATCTGGCAGCTCATCCTCCGAGAATATTGCCTCAGCAGGGCACTCTGGCTCACACAGCGCGCAGTCGATGCACTCGTCCGGGTGAATAACTAGGAAATTGGGGCCTTCGTAGAAACAGTCGACTGGGCAAACTTCCACACAGTCGGTGTATTTGCATTGGATGCAGTTCTCGGTAACGACAAACGTCATCTTGCTATCCCTCTTGCGAGACCGAGAAGCCTCCCGGTCGTGGTCAATCGTGAATGGTTATAAATCTGCGGTTTTTTATAAGGTAAAAAGGTATGGGCGACATTCTAGTGGTGCCCATACCCGGCGGCAAGCGCTCGCGCTCATCTGTTGATGCGATTACTGACGCTCATTATATCCATTGTCTATAGCAACTCTCGCCACTGATACAACAAGGTCAGCGCTTCGCGAGGCGACAAGTCGTCGATATCCGCCTTGCCGAGCGCTTCTACCACCGGGTGCGGGGCGCTGGCGAACAGGTCGTTTTGCTGCGGTATCGCAGGGCTCGCTGAGGGCCGCTGCTGCTCGTCGACATCCCGCTGTTCGAGCATCATCAGCTTTTCCCGAGCGCGACGAATTACCGGAGCCGGGACCCCGGCGAGTTGGGCGACCTGTAAGCCATAACTCTGGCTGGCGGGGCCTGCCTCGATACGGTGCATGAACACGATACCATCGCCGTGCTCCGTTGCCGTCAAATGAATATTGGCGATGCCCTCCGCCTGCTCAGGCAGTGCCGTCATTTCAAAATAGTGCGTGGCAAACAGCGTGAGCGCCCGAGCGTTAGCGAGATGCTCGGCGCTTGCCCAGGCCAAGGAAAGCCCATCGAAGGTGCTAGTGCCACGGCCAATCTCATCCATTAACACCAGGCTGTGTTCGGTGGCATTGTGCAAAATATTGGCGGTTTCGGTCATTTCTACCATGAAGGTAGAGCGCCCTCCCGCTAGATCATCTGACGATCCGATCCGGGTAAAGATGCGGTCAACCGGGCCGATCTCGGCGGCATCGGCGGGTACGAAGCTGCCGCTATGGGCCAGCAGGGCGATCAGGGCGGTTTGGCGCATGTAGGTCGATTTACCGCCCATGTTGGGGCCGGTGATGATCAGCATGTGCTGCTTGGGCGTTAGCATAACATCGTTAGGCACGAACGGCGTGTCGCTCACCTGTTCGACCACCGGGTGCCGTCCGGCGGTAATGGTAATGCCGGTCGCGTCCACTAGCTGCGGGCGTACCCAGTTAAGAGCGCCGGCACGCTCGGCAAAAGCACACAGTACATCCAGCTCAGCCAGCGCGCGTGAGGTGTTTTGTAGCTCGTGCAGTTGGGCGTTGAGCTCGGCTAGCAACTGATCGTAGAGCCATTTTTCCCGCGTCAGCGCCCGCGACTTGGCGGAAAGCGCTTTGTCCTCAAACTCCTTCAGCTCTGGGATAATAAAGCGCTCGGCGTTTTTCAGCGTTTGACGACGGATATAGTCGGCTGGCGCATGCTGCGCCTGGGCGCGGGGTAGCTCAATAAAGTAGCCGTGTACGCGGTTATAGCCAACTTTTAGGTTGGCAAGTCCCGTGCGTTCGCGCTCTCTCAGTTCTAACTGAACGAGATAGTCGCCTGCGTTTTCGGCCATGCCGCGATGCTCATCTAGCTCGGCATCGAAGCCGTCGGCAATCACGCCGCCATCCCGAATGACTACGGGCGGGTTGTCGACCAGCGCTCGCGCTAGCGTATCGGCCAGCTCGGGGTAGGGGCGAATGTGCGGCTTGAGGCTATCCAGGGCGCTGCCGCTGTCGATATCGGTCAGCAGCGCTTCCAGCGTGGGCAGCGTGGCGAGCGCATCTCTCAGTCGCGCGAGATCGCGTGGGCGTGCGCTGTAAAGAGCGACGCGGGCGAGTATGCGTTCCACGTCCCCCACGTCGCTCAGCGTATCCCGCAGGCTCATATAGTTGGCATCAATAGAGAGTAGGGCCACGCCGGCTTGGCGGCCCTCGACGATCTCCCGCTGGCGTAGCGGGCGATTCAGCCAGCGCTTTAAAAGCCGCGAACCCATGGCCGTGGTGCAGGTATCAAGCACGCTGGCCAGGGTGTTATCGCCGGTGCCGCCGAGGTTGATGTCGATTTCCAGATTGCGGCGGCTGGCGGCGTCGATCACCACGGCATCGTCGCGGTTCTCTACGCTGATGGCGGTCACGTGGGGCAGGCGCGAGCGCTGGGTATCGCGCGCGTAGTCGATCAAGACACCGGCCGCGATCAGCGCCGTGGAGAGATGCGCGCAGCCAAAGCCACGCAGGTCGCTAACTTCAAATTGGTCGCACAGGCTGCGGGTGGCGCTTTCCAGATCGAATAGCCACTCCCCCTGGCGGCGTAGGCTGCGCTTTTGCGACCACGCATCGGGCAGGGTCAGGCTCTCCGGCACCAGCAGCTCCGCAGGGGAGAGGCGGGTCAACTCGGCGAGCATTTCCGCTTCGCTCTCGACTTCCAGTACGTTAAAACGACCGCTGGAGAGCTCCAGCCATGCCAGTCCCCAGCCAGCTTTTCCGGGGGCAACGGCCACCAGAACGTTATCTCGCCGAGCATCTAGCAGGGCTTCATCGTGCAGTGTGCCGGGGGTGACGATGCGCACCACCTGACGCTCCACCGGGCCTTTACTAGTGGCTGGGTCGCCGATTTGCTCGCAAATCGCCACCGACTCACCGCCTGCTACTAAGCGGGCTAAATAACCTTCCGCGCTATGGTAGGGCACCCCGGCCATGGGGATGGGTTTACCCCCCGACTGGCCGCGCTGGGTCAGGGTGATATCCAGCAGCGCAGCGGCGCGTTTAGCGTCATCGAAAAACAGCTCGTAAAAATCCCCCATGCGGTAAAACAGCAGTACCTCGGGGTGCTCGCGCTTGATGTTAAGGTATTGCGCCATCATTGGCGTATGGGCGGGGCTGGCCTGTGACATGGGCGTCCTGATTGAGCGTGGCGCAAGCGGTTGGCCTGCGGCATGTTCGTTGAGCAATTTCATTGAGAAAGCTAAACGCAGTATTCTACGCTACCCTAAGGTCTTACATGAAGGAGTCACCATGCCCCCCAGCGTTTCTAGCCTCAAGAACCTCGATTTATCGCTGCTTGCCCAGCGGCTGGGGCGGCTTTGCCTTCAGCTTGGCGTTGAAGTGACCGCCGCAGAGTCTTGCACCGGAGGAGGCATTGCCAGTGCGATTACCTCGGCGGCAGGCAGTTCGGCGTACTTTACAGCGGGCTATGTGACCTACTCAAACGCCGCGAAAACCCGCCTGCTGGGTGTGGAGCCTGCCACGCTTGAAGCCCATGGAGCCGTTAGCGAGGCCGTGGTGAAGGCGATGGTGGCGGGAGCCTGCCGTGAAAGCGGGGCTGATTTAGCCGTTGCGGTGAGCGGTGTGGCCGGCCCGGAGGGCGGCAGCGACGAAAAACCGGTAGGTACCGTATGGATTGCCTGGGGCAGTGCTGGACAGCAGCAGGCAGAGTGCTTCCACTTCCCCGGCGACCGCCAAGCGGTGCGGGAGCAGGCGGTGCGCGAAGCGCTGGCGGGTTTAGTGTCGAGGCTGAGCGCTCAGGCGCAGAAGAAATAATCGTTAAAGTTGCCGCTGAGGATTTGTTTAGCCGCTAATCTTTGGCATACTACTGGCTAATTATACAGCTTGTTATGAGGAATTTCCGCATGGCTCAGGAAGACAACCGCACAAAAGCGCTTAATGCTGCACTCAGCCAGATTGATCGCCAGTTTGGTAAAGGGACCGTTATGCGCCTTGGCGATGCGCCACGCGTCGTGATGCCGTCTGTCTCCACCGGTTCGCTGGGGCTGGATATTGCACTCGGCATTGGTGGTTTACCGTTTGGTCGTGTCGTCGAAATCTTTGGCCCAGAGTCATCGGGTAAAACTACCCTGACGCTTTCGGTCATTGC
Organism: Vreelandella sp. L-25; assembly: GCF_056857535.1. Classification (NCBI taxonomy): domain Bacteria; kingdom Pseudomonadati; phylum Pseudomonadota; class Gammaproteobacteria; order Oceanospirillales; family Halomonadaceae; genus Vreelandella; species Vreelandella sp. L-25. The sequence continues at coordinate 48,736 of NZ_JBSXNH010000034.1, read as the reverse complement.
CCAAGCGCAAAAGCAGGGCAAAGTGTGTGCCTTCGTTGATGCCGAGCACGCGCTCGACCCCAGCTACGCTGAGAAGCTGGGCGTCAACCTGGACGACCTGCTGGTTTCCCAGCCGGACACCGGTGAACAAGCGCTGGAAATCACCGATATGCTGGTCCGCTCGGGCGGCGTGGATGTGATTATCATCGACTCCGTGGCTGCGCTGACTCCGCGTGCGGAAATCGAAGGCGAAATGGGCGACTCCCACGTGGGCCTGCAGGCGCGCTTGATGTCCCAGGCGCTGCGTAAAATCACCGGTAACATCAAAAACGCCAACTGCTTGGTGATCTTCATCAACCAGATTCGTATGAAGATTGGCGTGATGTTCGGTAGCCCCGAGACCACGACCGGAGGTAACGCGCTGAAGTTCTACTCCAGCGTGCGCTTGGATATTCGCCGCACCGGTTCGGTGAAGTCGGGCGACGAAGTCACCGGTAACGAAACCCGCGTGAAAGTAGTGAAGAACAAGGTGGCACCGCCGTTCCGGCAAGCTGAGTTCCAGATCCTTTACGGCAAAGGTATCTACCACGCGGGTGAGGTTATCGATCTTGGCGTGCAGTGCAGCCTAGTAGACAAAGCAGGCGCTTGGTACAGCTATAAAGGCAACAAGATCGGCCAGGGTAAAGCCAATGCGGCGCAGTACCTGGAAGAGCATCCTGAAATCATGAACGAGATTGAAACTCAGATTCGTGATCAGCTACTGGCCAAGGCGGAGCCGAAGAAGGAAGAAGCGTCTGCCGCTGATGTGGCTACAGATAGCGATGATGATCTGCTTTAAGCCGCTACCTCCATTGCATGTGCTAAGAGGGAAACTCGATGTTTTCCTCTAATGTGGATGCTTCTGCACGTGAAGTAGCGATTCAACTACTGGCTCGGCGCGAGTATTCTCGCGCCGAGCTGGCGCGTAAGTTACAGCAAAAAACTTTTGATGCCGATGAAATCTCTGCTTGCCTAGACGCCTTGGCCGAGCAGTCGCTGCAGTCCGATGCACGCTTTGCCGAGAGCTTTATACGCTCGCGTATTTCCAGAGGGCAGGGCCTAATTCGCATTAAAGGCGAGCTTCGCCAACGCGGGGTTGACCAGGAAACTCAGGCCGCCGCGTTGGCAGCAGTAGAAGAGCGTGAAGCGGTAGACTGGTTTGAGCTTGCTCGAGAAACGCTGGAAAGGCGTTTTTCCACTCCGGGTGATTCCCCCAAAGAGCGTGCCAAGCGCGAGCGTTTTTTAGCAGCGCGTGGGTTTGATTTTGAACAAATTCGCTATGCTCTTTCCTGTTTGTAGCCCCGCTCAGGGCTGTCTATAACCCCGCTCAGGGCTGTTACTGCCCTAGCTTACAGCGGCTTTCTTCCTGTTTGTTTCTTCTCTGTTTGGGCCGTCTGTTTTGGTTTTGCCACTAACTGCGGCTTTAGTCGTTTGACAACTGCGTTATAATGGTCCCTTTGCGACCCCAGCGGGTGGCGGCGACAGCGCCCTGGGGCATCACGCTTTCTTGTTACGGATACCCTATGAAAAGCGCAGAGATCAGACAGGCCTTTTTAACGTTTTTTGAAGAGCACGGCCACACGGCTGTTCCGTCTAGCTCGCTGGTGCCGGGCAACGACCCGACGCTGCTGTTCACTAATGCGGGCATGGTGCCTTTCAAAGATGTGTTTTTGGGTCGTGACCCTCGCCCCTACGTGCGTGCCACTTCTGCTCAGCGCTGTGTGCGTGCCGGCGGCAAACATAATGACTTAGATAATGTTGGCTACACTGCGCGCCACCACACCTTCTTCGAAATGCTGGGCAACTTCAGCTTTGGCGACTATTTCAAACGTGACGCCATCCGCTTTGCCTGGACATTTTTGACCGAAACCCTGGGGTTACCCAAAGAGAAACTCTGGGTCACCGTACATATCAGCGACGACGAAGCCGAGCGCATCTGGAAAGATGAGATCGGTATCGACCCCGAGCGTTTCTCCAAGCTGGACGAGGACAACTTCTGGCAAATGGGCGACACCGGCCCTTGCGGCCCCAGTTCTGAGATCTTTTTCGATCACGGCCCGGAAGTGTGGGGTGGTCCGCCCGGAAGCCCTGAAGAGGATGGCGACCGCTACATCGAGATATGGAACCTCGTCTTCATGCAGTTCGAGCGCGATGCCCAAGGCACCCTCAATCCACTGCCGAAGCCCTCTATCGATACCGGCATGGGGCTGGAGCGTGTGGCGGCTGTCATGCAGGGTGTGCACTCCAACTACGAAATTGATCTGTTCCAGAATCTTCTTAAGGCGGCAGCAGACGCCACGGGACATAGCGATACCACCGCGCCCTCGCTACGCGTCATCGCTGACCACATTCGCTCCTGTGCTTTCTTGATTGCCGACGGCGTACTGCCCTCCAATGAAGGCCGCGGCTACGTGCTGCGCCGGATTATTCGTCGCGCCATTCGCCACGGCCACAAGCTGGGCGCGGCCGAGCCGTTCTTCCACAAGCTGGTGAGTGCGCTGGATGCCGAAATGGGTGATGCCTACCCCGAGCTGCGTGAGGCCAGCGAGCAGATTGCTCGCGTGTTGCTGAAAGAGGAAGAGCAGTTTGCGCGGACGCTGGATCACGGTATGGGCTTGCTGAACGCGGCGCTCGAAGAGCTGCAAGGTGACGTGCTGCCCGGCGAAACCGTGTTCAAACTCTACGACACCTACGGCTTCCCGTTCGATTTGACTGCTGACGTGTGCCGAGAACGTGAAGTGACACTGGATGAAGCCGGTTTCCAGCGTGAACTCGAAGCTCAACGCGAACGCGCTCGTGCCGCCAGCCAGTTTGGCGCGGATTACACGGCCTCTATCGAACTGGACGGCGAAACCCAGTTTACCGGCTACGAGCGGCTGGAAGACCAAGCCACCGTGACCGCCATAGTGGACAGCGAAGGCAATGCTCTGGCGGCTCTGGAAGCGGGCCAGAAGGGCACCGTGGTGCTGGACCGCACGCCATTCTACGGCGAGTCCGGCGGCCAGGTGGGCGATACTGGCTACTTGCACGTCGATGGTGGTCGTTTTCAGGTGAACGATACCCAGAAACAGAGTGGCCACCACCTTCACCAGGGGGTAATGGTCGAAGGGAGTCTGAGTGTCGGCGCCAACGTACGCGGTGAAGTGGACGCCAGCCTGCGCAGCGCGACCATTCGTAACCACTCCGCGACCCACCTGCTGCACAAAGCACTGCGTATGGTGCTGGGCGATCACGTTCAGCAGAAGGGCTCGTTGGTCAACGCCGAGCGTCTGCGTTTTGACTTTAGCCACTTCGAACCGATGACCGCAGAGCAGCTTGCTGAGGTCGAGCGCATCGTCAACGAGCAAATCTTGGCCAACGCGCCGACCAAAATCGAGCAGATGAGCCTCGCCGATGCCAAGGCCAAAGGCGCGGCAGCACTGTTCGAAGCCAAATACGCTGATAACGTGCGCGTATTGACCATCGGTGCCGATGACTTCTCCATCGAGCTTTGCGGCGGTACCCACGTCAAGCGCAGTGGCGACATTGGCTGCTGCCACGTGGTCAGCGAAGTAGGTATTGCCTCGGGGGTGCGTCGTATTGAAGCGATCACCGGCGAAAACGCACTGGCGTATTTCCGTGAGCAAGAAGCCCGCGTTCAGCGGATTAGCGAACGCTTAAAAACCAAGCCAGAGCAAGTGGAAGCGCGTGTCGAATCGCTGGTGGAGCGCAACCGCAGCCTGGAAAAAGAGCTTGAGCAGCTCAAAGCGAAGCTGGCGAGCGCGGCGGGTAGCGATATGCTCAGCCAAGTGCAGGAAGTGGGCGGCGTGAAGCTGCTGGTAACTGAGTTGGATGGCGTGTCTGGTAAAGATCTGCGCGGCGTATTGGATCAGCTGAAAAACAAGCTAGGCTCTGGCGTGATTATGCTAGCCACTGCTGACAAGGCCGCTGGTAAAGTCAGCCTGATTGCTGGGGTCACTTCTGATTTAACTGGCCGTGTTAAAGCGGGCGAGCTGGTTAATCATGTGGCCTCCCAAGTGGGTGGCAAAGGGGGTGGGCGCCCTGATATGGCTCAAGCAGGCGGCAGTCAGCCAGAGGCGCTGCCGGACGCGTTGAACAGTGTCCCGGCTTGGTTGGAAAACACACTTCGCTAAATAGAGAGGCCGGTGGCATTATTTGCTACCGGCCTTTTTGCTAGTTAGGAAAGTTGGCAACAATAATATTCACCCTCCATTCCCGAACGTAAAGGAAAAACGGCATATGGCACTATACGTACAGAAGTTCGGCGGCACCTCGGTGGGCTCTGTCGACCGTATCAAGGCCGTGGCGGAAAAAGTTAAAGGCTTTCGCGACCAGGGCCATCAGGTAGTGGTTGTTGTCTCCGCGATGAGCGGCGAGACCAACCGCCTGACCGAAATGGCCCATGCTCTGAACGAGGATCCCGCCCCGCGTGAAATGGATATGTTGCTCTCAACAGGGGAGCAGGTGACCATTTCCCTACTGGCCATGGCGCTACAGCAAATTGGCGTGTCGGCGACCTCGCACACGGGTGCCCAGGTAGGGATTCATACCGACAGCGCCTACACCAAGGCGCGTATTCAGCGTATTGAAACTGACGATCTCAAATCTGACCTGGATGCAGGGAAGGTCGTGGTGGTCGCTGGTTTCCAAGGCGTAGACGAAGACGGCAATATCACCACGCTGGGGCGTGGCGGCTCTGATACCACCGGCGTGGCGCTTGCTGCCGCCTTGGGGGCTGATGAGTGCCAAATCTATACCGACGTAGACGGTGTTTACACCACGGACCCCCGTGTATGTTCCAAAGCGCAGCGCCTTGAAAGCATCACCGTAGAAGAAATGCTCGAACTCGCTAGTTTGGGCTCCAAAGTGCTGCAAATTCGCGCTGTTGAATTCGCCGGTAAATACAACGTGCCGCTGCGGGTACTGTCTAGCTTTGAAGACGGCCCTGGCACCCTGATTGTTGCAGATTCAGACCAAGACGAGGATTCTATGGAAGAACCGCTAATCTCCGGTATCGCGTTTACCAAGAACGAAGCCAAACTCACCCTGCTGAATACGCCGGATGTACCTGGTGTGGCTTCACGTATTTTGGGGCCGATTGCCGACGCGAATATTGAAGTAGATATGATCGTCCAGAACGTTGCACCAGCTGGCGATTACACCGACTTCACCTTCACCGTGGCAAAAGGTGACTATAAAGCCACCAAAAAGCTGCTAGAAGAGACCGTTATTCCTGACCTGGGCGGAGGTGAGCTGCGCGGCGATGACAACATTGCCAAAGTGTCGCTGGTCGGCGTTGGCATGCGCTCTCATGCGGGTGTTGCCTCTAAAATGTTCCGCGTATTGGCCGATGAAAACGTTAATATCCGTATGGTCTCTACTTCAGAAATTAAAATTTCTGTCGTAATTGACGAAAAACATATGGAGCTTGCAGTTAACGCCTTACACAAAGCGTTTGGTCTCGATAAGTCCGATATCGAATCTGAATAACAATTGTGGCCTAAACCTTCTACGCTGAAGTTACTCGCTGCCGTGTGGTGGTGAGCTTTCTTTCAACGGGAGGGTAAGGTGTCATAGGGGCCAAAGCCTTTGGTGGCAGGCGTCACCATGCCGCATAATGGCATGGTGACGCCGCTGGCGGACACATCCCGTTGTATAAAACGTCTGAGAAGGAGATCAGCCATGCTCATCCTAACCCGCCGCGTTGGCGAAACGCTGATGATCGGTGATGAAATTACCGTCACAGTATTAGGTGTGAAAGGTAATCAAGTGCGCATTGGTGTGAACGCACCAAAAGATGTCGCGGTTCACCGTGAAGAGATCTATCAGCGCATTCAGCGTGAACGTAATAGTGAAAGCGAATCAGAATAAATGGCCGCCCGTGTTACGCTCATTAAAGGGCGTTTAAGCGGTGATTTTAGGCCAGCGCGAAAAAAATCGGAATAAGACTGGACACCAGTCATCAAAATCGGTAATATTCGCGCCGTGCCGTTGAGGAGAGGTGGCCGAGTGGCTGAAGGCGCTCCCCTGCTAAGGGAGTATAGGGTTTATAGCCCTATCGAGGGTTCGAATCCCTCTCTCTCCGCCAACTGCATGATGTAGCATCGTAATTTGATACGCGCCCGTAGCTCAGCTGGATAGAGTACCTGACTACGAATCAGGTGGTCGGAGGTTCGAATCCTCCCGGGCGCGCCAAGTTGCAAAGCTAAGTGCTTGATGTTACACTGATTTCATTGCTTGACGAATTAGGCAATGACTGAAAAGCGCCCGTAGCTCAGCTGGATAGAGTACCTGACTACGAATCAGGTGGTCGGAGGTTCGAATCCTCCCGGGCGCGCCAGATTTCAAAACCCGCTCTTTAATGAGAGCGGGTTTTCTGTTTTCTAGCCTGACTAACGTGGCTCGCGCGTTAGTCTTGCGATCGTGTAAAGCGCCCCCGCAACTTTGCGGAAGGGCGCTTTTTTTTGGCTCGAAGGAAATGAGGTGGGTCGAGCCCGCGTATGGGTCGAAAAAAAGCGCCTCGATAGGCGCTTTGACTCAGCAGGTTCAACGGCGGCTGGTTCAGGCACTTCGCCCGGCTTAGGCGGGTTCGTAGGCGGCGAGGGAGCTTGCGCTAGGGGTAAGGCTGCCGAGAAGTGCATCCAAGTCGGTCAGGCGCTTCAGGCGCTGAAAGTGCTGGTCGGCTTCAGCGTTGCCTTGACGCATCTGGGCAAGCCACTGCTTCACCAGCGACACGACCACGCGGTCAGGAAGGTGTTGACGCTGGAGCGCGGCGTACTCTTGCAGTACGCTGGCGCGCATTTCCCAAGTGGTTTCCGCCAAACGTTCGCCGGTTTGTTGCCAGTAGCGAATCCGAGGTGCCAGCCAGGGGTCAGCCAGCGCGCTGCGTCCGAGCATCACATCGCAGCAGCCGGAGAGCGTGCGTGCCTTCCAGTAATCCTCAAGCGTCCAGATATCGCCATTGGCCACCACGGGGATCGAGAGGTGGTGGCGCACTTTGCCAATCCACTCCCAGTGAGCGGGTGGGCGATATCCCTCGTCCCGTGTCCGGCCATGTACGACCAAGCGCGCTGCGCCGCCTGCTTCCGTCGCCTGCGCACAGGTCACCGCCAAGCGGCGATTGGCAAATCCCAGGCGAATCTTCGCGGTCACCGGAATTGCGCCGTCTAGCGCCTCTGCGACCGCTTTGACGGCCTGGTAGACGCGGTCTGGCTGGCGCAGTAGCGATGCGCCGCCGTCGTGGCGGTTCACCAGCTTGGCTGGGCAGCCAAAGTTGAGATCCAGGCTAATGGCCCCAAGGGCTAGCGCCTGGCGGGCATTTTCGGCTAGTGCCCTAGGGTCGGAGCCGAGTAGCTGCAGATGGACGGGTACGCCGTTAGGCGTCGCTACCGGGCGCTCGGTGAGTTCGGGGCAGTGTTTGTAAAACACCCGTGGGGGAAGGCGGGTATCCACTACCCTGACAAACTCCGTCACCGTCCAGTCGAAACCGGCCTGGCGAGTCAGTAGATCGCGGGTGAGCGCATCAATAACGCCTTCCATCGGTGCAAGACCGATCTTGCCTTTATGTAGTAAATTAACAACCATGACTTCCACTATGGCGCGATTGCATTCTATCCTGAATGTGGCAGGTTAGTGTATTACCCTTATTGCGCCAAGCGCCGTTAGAGGCGTTTGGCGTGCCAATAACCCTATAAAACAAGGAGAGCACGCTATGCAGGGGTCGGAGTTACTCCAAGAGGGGCTCGCTCTAATGGGCCTTGGTATGGGCTTTGTTTTTGTTTTTCTTACTATTTTGGTCATTAGCGTTACGCTGATGTCGAAGTTGATCGACCGCTTTCAGCCTGCTCCAGTGGCAGCGCCAGCGGGTCGAAATAGTGCAAAAACACCCGCCAGTAACGGCCAAAATGACGAAGTTGCCGCGGTGATCAGTGCTGCAGTGCATCGTTACCGCTCGTCCCGCCGTCCGTAAGACGCACGCTTTTGTGTGCCTATTTCGCCCTAATGGCTATTTTTTTGTTAAATTTACTACATCCATAACGCTAAACTGTGAGCCACGACCATGAACGAAATAAAACGTCCTCTGGGAATCACCGATGTTGTCCTGCGCGATGCGCACCAATCGTTGTTTGCTACGCGCCTGCGCCTAGATGACATGCTGCCCATCGCCGAAAAGCTGGATAAAGTCGGCTACTGGTCTCTGGAAACCTGGGGTGGAGCAACGTTTGATGCGTGTATCCGCTATTTAGGTGAAGACCCGTGGGAGCGTATTCGTGCCCTTAAAGAGGCGATGCCGAACACACCTCAGGCGATGTTGTTGCGCGGTCAGAACCTGCTGGGCTACCGCCACTATGCCGATGATGTCGTCGATAAGTTCGTCGAGCGTGCTAAAACCAACGGCGTTGATGTGTTCCGCGTGTTTGATGCCATGAACGACCCGCGCAATCTGGAACGCGCCATCAAAGCGGTTCGCCAAGTCGGCGGCCATGCACAGGGCACCATTTCCTACACGGTGAGCCCGGTACATACCCTGGATAGCTGGGTAGATCTTGCCAAAACCATTGCTGCAATGGGCGCAGATTCTCTGGCTATCAAGGATATGGCGGGGCTACTCACGCCGTATACCGCTTACGATTTGGTCTCACGGCTGAAAAAAGAGCTCTTCATTCCAGTGCATTTGCACTGCCATGCGACGACTGGCTTATCCACGTCGACCATCCTGAAAGCGGTCGAAGCGGGGATTGATAACGTCGATACGGCGATCTCCTCCATGTCGATGACCTATGGCCACAGCCCGACTGAATCCGTGGTTGCCATGCTCAAAGATACTGACCGCGACACTGGGCTAGACCTGGAGTTGCTGGAAGATATCGCCGGCTACTTCCGTGAAGTGCGCAAAAAGTACGCTTCTTTTGAAGGTTCGCTGCGCGGCATCGATTCGCGCATTCTGGTGGCCCAAGTTCCCGGCGGTATGCTCACCAATATGGAGAGCCAGCTAAAAGAGCAGGGCGCTGGCGACAAGCTGGATGACGTGCTGAGCGAAATCCCCCGCGTACGCGAAGACCTCGGCTTTATTCCGTTGGTGACGCCCACCTCACAGATTGTGGGCACTCAGGCAGTCATGAACGTCATGATGGGCGAGCGCTATAAGTCGATCTCTAAAGAAGTGCAGGCGCTGCTGAAGGGCGAATACGGCTCTGCCCCGGCTCCTTTCAATGCCGAATTGCAAAAGCGTGTACTGGAAGGCGGCGAGCCGATTACTTGCCGCCCGGCAGATAATCTCTCTCCAGAAATGGACAAGCTCGCGGCCGAGCTGAAAGAGAAAGCCAGCGCCGATAGCATTCGCCTTGCCGAGGGCGAGCGGGAAGTGGATGACGTGCTGACCTATGCGCTGTTCCCGCAGATTGGCCTGAAATTCCTCAAAAACCGCGACAATAAAGACGCCTTTGAGCCTGCGCCCGAAGCGCCTCAGGCAGCCGCCCCAGCTAAGGCAGAGGCTCCCGCAGCAGCACCTGCGCCTGCCGGTGGTCCGGAAACCTACACCGTGAAGCTCAACGGTAAGGCTTACGTGGTCGAGGTGTCGGAAGGTGGCGAGATTGGCGATATTCAGGAGCAGCCTGCTGCACAGTCTGAGGCTGCCGCCCCAGCGCCCAGCGGTGAAAGCATCGATGCGCCGCTGGCCGGTAACATCTTCAAGGTGAATGTACGCCCAGGCGACCAAGTGGCCGAAGGCGATGTGGTGATTATCCTGGAAGCCATGAAGATGGAAACCGAAGTGCGTGCCAGCAGTGCCGGTACGGTATCGAAAGTCAATGTCAGCGAAGGCGATAGCGTCGCTGTTGGCGATGCACTGATTGAGCTTTAAGGGCAACTCGGGAATGGATAAATTAATCACCTTATGGGAAGGCTCCGGGCTCTATAATCTGGAGCTGGGCCAAGCGGTTATGATCCTGGTAGGGCTTGGGTTGCTCTACCTGGCGATCTACAAGAAGTTTGAGCCCCTGCTGCTGGTGCCAATCGGGTTTGGCGGTATTCTTGCCAATATTCCTGAGGCAGGCTTGGCGATTTCAGCGCTGGATCAAGCGATTGAAGTCGCCAAGCCCGCCGTGCTGCAGCAAATGGCTACAGCGTTGGGCGCGACGCTAGATCCGCTGACTGGGGTAGAGGGTTGGCGCGAGACGCTGAAAGCGATTGCCCATGATTCGGCTGCGCCGGATCAGCTGCGCGCCGCGAAAGATATCGCAGTGAGCGTCGGCTACAGCGACGGCATGCTCTACAACTTCTATAAGGTCGCCATTGGCTCGGGCATTGCGCCGCTGCTGATCTTTATGGGCGTTGGGGCAATGACCGATTTCGGCCCGCTGCTGGCCAACCCGCGCACGCTGTTTCTGGGCGCGGCGGCACAGTTCGGCATTTTCGCTACGCTGTTCGGCGCCGTGCTGCTCACGTCCATGGGCATTATGGACTTCTCGCTCAATCAGGCGGCAGCGATTGGTATTATCGGCGGGGCAGATGGCCCGACCTCTATCTATGTGTCCAGCGTACTTGCGCCGGAGCTGCTGGGGGCGATTGCCGTGGCGGCCTATGCCTATATGGCGCTGGTACCGCTGATTCAGCCACCCATCATGCGTCTGCTGACCACTGAAAAAGAGCGCAAGATCACTATGACGCAACTGCGTCCGGTCTCCAAGCTCGAAAAAGTGGTTTTCCCGCTGATGCTATTGATCGCCGTGGCGCTGTTTCTACCGGACGCAGCACCTCTGCTAGGCATGTTCTGCTTTGGTAACCTGATGCGCGAGTGTGGTGTGGTCGAGCGCCTTTCCGATACCGCGCAAAACGCGCTGATCAATATCGTGACGATCATCCTCGGGCTCTCTGTGGGCTCGAAACTGATGGCCGATAGCTTCCTGGCGTTTGAAACCCTGGGTATTCTGGGGCTGGGGATCGTAGCCTTCGGCATCGGCACCGCCGCTGGCGTATTGATGGCCAAGCTGATGAACCTAGTCAGCAAAATGCCCATCAACCCGCTGATTGGCGCGGCGGGTGTGTCTGCCGTGCCGATGGCGGCGCGTGTGGCGAATAAGGTGGGTCTGGAAGCGAACCCGCATAACTTCCTGCTGATGCACGCCATGGGGCCGAACGTTGCTGGGGTCATTGGTTCGGCAGTGGCTGCCGGTGTGATGATCAAGTACCTGGGATAAGCGGCTAGTTAGACAGCACGTCTGCCGCTATAGAACGCGGCTTACCGAGCAAGCGCTCGTGTAAGCCGCGTTTTTTTATGTTCGCTGTAGCTCAATGGATGTTTTAAGGCGGTTTTCCAGTCCGCTGATATCCAGCTCGACATCGCGTGGCCAGCCAATGGTTAAGCTCACGCCGTTGCCATCGTACTCCGCCTGTTGCACGGGCAGTGCCTGCTCGTCGCACCAAGCGCGGGCTTGCGCTTCGTGGGCGAAGCTGACCTTTAATAAATAGCTATCCCGCTCGACGACTTCCCGGGTGGGCAGCGTTTCCAGCCCGGCATTGACCGCCTGCGCATAAGCGCGTGCCAAACCTCCGGTACCTAACTTGGTGCCGCCAAAGTAGCGAATCACCACGCAACCAATTTCGCCAATCTGGCTGCCCTGCAACGCCTGGAACATCGGACGGCCTGCGGTTCCGCCGGGCTCGCCGTCGTCGGAAAAGCCAATATGCGTTTGCTCTCCAGGAGGTCCGGCGATAAACGCAGTGCAGTGATGGCTGGCATTCGGGTGGGCAGCTTTGGCCGCTTGAAGCAGCGCGTCGAAGGCGTCGGTGGTAGGAGCGTGGCACACCCAGGCCAAGAACTGACTCTTTTCAACGTCAATCTCGGCGGTGTGCCATGTCTCAGGGGCTAAATCAGGGACTCGATAGCGCAAATAGTACTCTCAGCAGGGTGGATAACGTTAATGGTGCCGGGTTTCCGTTGCGTGGTGGGCTACGCCCATTACCATGCCCAGCACCTGGATATCACAATTATGCAGGAAGACTTCGGACATCGCTGCATCTTCGGGCCATAAATGAATGCCTAAACGGCTGATAGAGAGCTGCTTCAGCGCCACTTCCCGCTGGTTAATCGTTGCTACGACGGTTTCTTGATGAGCGTCGTGCTGGTGGCGATGAATGATGATGACATCGCCGTCGAAGAGGTTGCAGTCGCGCATGCGATCGCCGCGAATACGCAGGGCGTAGGTGTTGCGACGTGTGACGCGAGGGGGTGTGCACGCTTGGCGCGCATGTGATGAGGCGCTGCGAGACGCTAGTGGGGTAGGCGTCGATGGCGCTACCGGTTGAGACAGCGTCTGAGAGGGTACGTAAGAAGGTACGTGAGACGTTACCTGAGGGGATAGGCAAATCGTCATAGTGTGTTCTCCCATGCAGCGCCCGTTGCCAAGGCGTTTGATTGAGTCGATAGCTGTAGTTTTATTCTGTGGTGTCTATTTATACAGTTGTTACAGTATAAGCCTGTTTTTGCATACAGTGCTAGTGCTGTCTCACACCTGGGTTTCTTACGCGGAAATTGAGACAGGTCACGCTGCGACCCAAGACCGCAGAGCGTGACTGGCGAGAAAGGGCCTTTCCGTGTAGAGTTCGACCCAAAATCAACGTGCCTGGAGTGTCTTTTGAGCCTGTGCCTGCAAGCCCGACAATTGGCCTGTGAACGCGACGACCGTTGGCTGTTTGAAGGGCTCGATCTCGATATTCAAAGCGGCGAGATTGTGCGCATTGAAGGCCCCAACGGCAGCGGCAAGACGACCCTGCTGAAAATACTCTCCGGGCAATTAACCGATTACCGTGGCGAGCTTTACTGGAATGGCGAACCCATGCGCCAAGCCCGTGAACATTTTCTCGCCAATTTACTCTATTTAGGTCATGCCCCAGGCGTGAAAGCAGGCCTGTCACCGCTGGAAAATCTAGCTTGGTATCAGGCGCTTAGCGGAGAAAAGGGCAGCGAGCCTGCACGTGAGGCAGCGTTGGCTGCCGTTGGGTTGGCGGGGTTTGAAGATGTTCCTGCCGGCCAGCTTTCCGCCGGGCAGCAGCGGCGCGTGGCGCTGGCACGCCTGACCCTGACCCAGCGGGCGCTGTGGGTGCTCGACGAGCCTTTCACCGCGATTGATCGCCAAGGGGTGGCGGCGCTAGAGGCGCAGCTGGTGGCGCATGCGCAGTCTGGCGGCTGCGTTCTGGTCACTACTCACCACGCGTTGACCGAGTCACCTGTGCTTAGGCGCATTCAGCTGGGGTAAGAAGGAGACAGCGTTGCAACGTTCACACGCTCAACTGAGCACCCCAGAGGTGGCTATCCATGCTCCCCAGGGCGGTCTGCTGGTGGCCATAAAGGCAACCCTCAAACGCGACCTCACCCTGATGCTGCGCCGTCGTGGCGAAGTGCTCAATCCGCTGGTGTTCTTTGCCCTGGTGATTACCCTGTTTCCCATTGGTATTTCACCGGATCCAGAGCTGTTGGCAAGCATTGCGCCAGGGCTTTTATGGGTGGCCGCACTGCTCGCGGCACTGCTTTCGCTGGATAGCCTGTTTCGCAGCGACTACGACGATGGCAGCCTGGAACAACTATTACTGGCACCCCAGCCGCTGGCGGCGCTGGGGTTGGCAAAAGTGGCGGTACATTGGTTGCTGACGGGGCTGCCGCTGGCACTGATGGCACCGCTGCTGGGCATCATGCTGTCGCTTCCAGCGGGAAGCTACGCCGTGCTAGCGCTGTCGTTGGCACTCGGTACGGCCAGCTTGAGCTTAATTGGGGCGATCGGAGCGGCGCTAACAGTAGGGCTGGCCCGTGGCGGTGTGCTGCTCTCGCTGCTGGTGCTGCCGCTCTATATACCAGTACTAATTTTCGGCGCAGGTGCCGTACAAGCCGCTATTTTTGGCGAGGGCATTGCCGCGCATCTGGCGATTTTAGGCGCACTGTTAGCGCTGGCGCTGATGTTGGCTCCCTGGGCCATTGCGGCATCGCTGCGCATCAGCATTAACGGTTAGAGGACGGGAACACCATGTGGGCCTTTATCAACAAACTAAGATCACCCAAGTGGTTCTATGCCATTAGCGCCAAGCTGCAGCCACTTTTTTGGGTGGCGGCGACGCTACTGCTGCTGGTAGGCACCGTCTGGGGGTTGGCCTTTGCGCCTGTGGACTATCAACAGGGCAATAGTTTTCGCATCATTTATGTCCACGTACCCGCCGCATTCCTAGCCCAATCCATCTTTGTCTCCATGGCGGTCTCCGGGCTGGTATTCATGGTCTGGAAGATCAAAGTGGCGGATATGGTCGCCACCGTGATGGCCCCGCTGGGTGCCGCGATGACCTTCGTAGCGCTTTTTTCGGGCGCAGTATGGGGCGTGCCCACCTGGGGAACCTGGTGGATGTGGGATGCACGGCTTACCTCCATGCTGATTCTGCTGTTTCTCTACCTGGGCGTAATTGCCTTGCGCGGTGCGTTTAGCAGCCGCGATAGCGGCTCCCGTGCCGCGTCTGTGCTAGCGATGGTTGGCGTGATCAATATTCCGATTATTAAGTACTCAGTGGATTGGTGGTACACCCTTCACCAGCCCGCCACCTTTACGATTACCGGCCGCGCTGCCATGACCATGGATATGTGGGCGCCGCTGCTCATCATGGTGTTGGGCTTTTACAGTTTTTTCATTGCGCTCACGCTGATGCGCACGCGTAGCGAAATTCTGCGTCGTGAAGCCAACAAGCGCTGGGTGCGCGAGCTTGCCGAGGAGACGAACTAATGGCCTTTTCCTCGCTAAACGAATTTTTTGCCATGGGCGGTCACGCGGTTTACGTGTGGGCTGCCTGGGGAGTCACTGCGCTGTTGATGCTAGTGATTGTGTGGCACGCACGTCAGGAACGCCGCCAGCTACTCAACGTGGTAAAGCGCCGGGCGCGTCGTGAAAATGCCCAGCGCAACGCTCAGCCATCGCACGCGCAGCCCCTGCAAGAGCCAGTTAACTCTGCTCAGAAGGACGTTCACCATGACGCCTAAACGTAAACAGAAGCTGTTTGTTATCTTAGGGCTATTGTCGCTCACCGCCATTGCGGTGGGGCTCACCCTGTATGCGCTGCGCGCCAATATCAATCTGTTTTTCAGCCCGGTACAAATTGCCCAAGGCGATGCCCCTATGGAGCGCCAAATTCGCGCGGGTGGCATGGTCAAAGAGGGCTCTGTGTCCCGCGACCCGGAAAGCCTGGATGTGGAGTTCGTGGTAACTGACTACGTGGATGATCTAGAGGTCTACTACAGCGGTATTCTGCCGGACCTATTCCGTGAAGGGCAGGGCGTGGTGGTGGTCGGCGAACTGCAGGCCGATGGCCGCCTCTACGCCGATAAAGTACTGGCGCGCCACGATGAAAACTACATGCCGCCCGAAGTGGCGCAGGCGCTGGAAGAAGCAGGCTACTCCCCGGCCGACTTTCAAGCGAAAGCTGCCGAAGTGGGCAAGCGCCTAGAGCAGGAAGGCTCCCCAGAAGGAAGCGACTATTAACGACTGCACGCACGCTGTGCGATAAAGCCTGATGCTAATTCGGAGCACCCATGTTGATTAAGATCATTCCTGAAATCGGCCACTTTGCCCTGGTTATCGCGCTACTCATGGCGGTGGTTCAGGCGGTGATGCCGCTTGCCGGGGCTGCCACGCGTCGCCCGCTGTGGATGGCCTATGGTCGTCCCATGGCCATCGGCCAATTCCTGTTTGTGACCATTGCCTACCTCTGCTTGACCGCCAGCTACATGCTGGACGATTTCAGCGTGGCTAATGTCGCTAACAACTCCAACTCTCTGCTGCCCTGGTACTACAAATTCAGCGCCGTGTGGGGTAACCATGAAGGCTCGGTGCTGCTATGGAGCTTGATGCTGGCGGGTTGGGGATTCGCGGCATCGGTCTTCTCGGGCGACTTGCCCCGCGACATGGTGGCCAGGGTGCAGGGCATCATGGGCATGGTGTGTGTGGGCTTCTTGCTCTTCATTCTCATGACCTCCAACCCCTTTGAACGCCTGCTGCCCAACATGCCGCAGGATGGCGCGGACCTGAATCCGCTGTTGCAGGATTTTGGCCTAGTGGTTCACCCGCCGATGCTCTACATGGGTTATGTGGGCTTTTCGGTGGTGTTTGCTTTCGCGATTGCCGCCCTGCTGGGCGGGCGCTTAGACGCCGCTTGGACCCGCTGGGCGCGCCCCTGGACCAACGTGGCCTGGGCGTTTCTCACCGTCGGGATCGCACTCGGCAGCTGGTGGGCCTACTACGAGCTTGGCTGGGGCGGCTGGTGGTTCTGGGACCCGGTGGAGAACGCTTCGCTATTGCCCTGGCTAACGGGCACGGCACTGGTTCACTCGCTGGCGGTGACCGAAAAACGTGGCTCGTTCAAGAGCTGGACGGTGCTGCTGGCGATCTCGACGTTCTCGCTGTCGCTGATGGGCACCTTCTTGGTGCGCTCGGGCGTACTGACCTCGGTCCATGCCTTTGCCAATGACCCCACCCGTGGCTTCTTCATTTTGATGCTGCTGGCGATTACCGTCACGCTATCGCTGCTAGTGTTTGCCCTGCGTGCGCCGCGGGTGAGCCATAAGGTCGGTTTTAACTGGCTCTCGCGGGATTCGCTGCTGCTGATCAACAACATCATTTTGGTCATCATGACCGTCACGGTGCTCTTGGGCACGGTGTACCCGCTGATTCTGGATTCTCTGGGGTTGGGTAAAATCAGCGTAGGCCCGCCTTACTTCAATGCGCTGTTCGTACCGCTCACCGTGGTGATGTGTGTCTTCATGGGCTTGGGGCCGGTGGCGCGTTGGAAAAGCATGAGTGGTCGTGAGCTGTGGCGTAAGCTAGGTCTCGCGGCGGCAGCTGCCATTGTGCTGGGTGTAGCCATGCCGTTGGTCTACGGCGGCGAATGGAATTTGTGGGTGTCATTGGGAATCGTGTCGGCGCTATGGATCGTGCTGCCCATGGTGCGCGACCTGTTCGACAAGACCCGTCACGCCAGCTCGTTTGTCGCCGGGCTGCGCAAGCTCTCGCTCTCTTATTGGGGAATGGTGCTGGGCCACGTGGGCATTGCGGTGACCATCGTGGGCGTTGCCGTCGTTTCGAACTACAACATCGAACGCAACGTGCGCATGTCGCCGGGCACCACCGTGGAAGTGGCGGGCTATCAGTTCACCATGACGGAACTCACCAACCGACGTGGCCCCAACTTCCTGGCCGATACTTCGATCATTCAGGTACAGCGCGGGGACGAGGGACGCAGCTTCGTGATGCGCCCCGAGAAGCGCCTTTACCTCGCCACCGGCATGCCCATGACCCAAGTTGCGCTGCGCCCTGGTTTGTTCCGCGACCTCTATGTGGCCATGGGTGAAGACCTGGGCGACGGCAGCTATGCCATGCGCGTCCAGTACAAGCCGTTTGTGCGCTGGCTGTGGTTAGGCGGCCTGCTCATGGCCTTCGGCGGCATCTTGGCCGTAGCGGATAAGCGCTACCGCCGCGCAGCCGCGCGCCAACCTGCATCCTCACGTATTGATCAATCTCCGTCACAGGAGGCCACGGTATGACACGCCGCCTGCTGTTGCTTCTTTTACCCATCGGTTTTGTGGGCATCGCGCTGTTTCTCTATCAAGGGCTGGGGCGCGACCCTTCACAGCGAGACTCAGCGCTGATGGCGCGGGATTTTCCTGCGTTCGAAGCCTCCACGTTGCGGGATGCCAACCGTCAGGTGGATCAATCGCTGCTGACAGGGGAGGTCACGCTCGTCAACGTATGGGGCGAATGGTGTCCCGCCTGCAAGCAGGAAATGCCGCAGCTGTTAGAACTCGCTGATAACGGCATCCGTATGGTGGGCATCAACTACCGAGATACCCGCGAGAAAGGCTTAGAGTTTTTAAGCGAGTTTGGCGACCCCTTTGAAGTGAATGTTTTCGACCCTGAAGGCAGCCTGGGCTTCGATCTTGGCGTCTACGGCGCACCGGAAACGTTCTTGGTGGATGCCGATGGAGTGATTCGCTACCACCATAAAGGCTACGTGTCACCTGAAGACGTTCGCGAGCGCATCCTGCCGGAGGTGGAAAAATGGCGTTAATGCGTTGGGTGTTCGCTGCTGTTCTGCTAACGCTGGCAGGCAGCGTTGTCGCGGCAGGCATTGAACTCCGCGAGTTCGACGACCCGGTGATGGAGCAGCGCTACCGTGATCTGACCTCCTCCATGCGCTGCCCGCTATGCGAAAACCAGGCGATCGATGACTCGGACGCGCCGATCTCTGGTGATATGCGCGAGCGGGTCTATCAGCTGCTTCAAGACGGTCAGTCGGATATCGAAATCATCAACCACATGGTGCAGCGCTTTGGGGAGTACATCCTCTACAACCCGCGCCTGGAAAACCGCACCTACCTGCTGTGGGGGCTACCCATTGGGTTGGTGGTGCTAGGCATGCTGGTCGTCGTGCTGATGGTACGCGCCCGCCGCAATGCATCTGCGAAAGCGTTGAGCGCAGAAGAACGCGCCCGCTTGGATGCCCTGATTAACCGCGAGAGGTCTTCATGACACCGCTCTGGATAGCGATTGCCTTACTGTTACTGCCCGCGCTGTGGCTATTAGTTGCCCCCATGCGCGGTGCCCGCGTTCTGCGCGACCAGCTAGATCACTTTGAAGCCAACGATACGTCTGCCGAGCAGAACGTGGCGATTTTCCAGCGGCGCATGGCGTCCCTGGAAGCGGCACGCGAGCGTGGCGACATCGACGACGCTCGTTTTAATGAAGATCGCCTAGAGCTAGAGCGCAGCCTGCTGGAAGACACTGCCACTCAGGCCAAGCGGCCGCTGAAAGCTGCGAGCGCTGGACGGCTGGTGGTGCCGCTGGTCATGGTAGCGGTGGTGGGTGCCAGTACGTTTTGGTATCAGCAAAACGGTGCCGAAGGAGACCTGACGCTCTACGCGATTCAAGAAGAGATCAGAAACGACCCGGAAGGCTCGTTGATGATGTTCCTGGAGCGCATGGAAGCCGAAGCCGAGCGCCAGCCTAACAACCCCAACGTGTGGAGCTCGCTGTTTCCACTCTACCGGGATACTGGTCAGCCTGACAAAGCAGTCGATGCGCTGGAGCGCTTGATCGCCATCGAAGGGCGCATTCCGCCGCTGCTCGCTCAGTTGGCGCAGCTCCGCTTCTTCATGGCCGAGCGGGAGTTAACGCCCGAGGTACAGGCGCTGGTCGATGAAACGCTTGAACTAGACCCCCGTCAGCCCACCGTGTTGGGGCTTCTGGGCATTCACGCCTTCGATAACGGTGATTATGAAACGGCCGTCGACCGTTGGCGCCGTGCCGTTGCCAATATTTCAGACCCAGAGACGGCTGCTTCCCTGCGTGATGGTATCCGTGTGGCCCAAGAGCGCATGGGTGTCGCACCGGAGCCATCTGCCGCCGCTCAGGGCCAAGGCGTGCGGGTGAGCGTCTCGCTGGATGAGGCGCTGGCAGACCGTGTCAGCGACGATGCGACGGTGTTCATTACCGCACGGGACATCGACGGCGAGCTGCCGCCGCTGGCAGTGATCCGCGCACAGGTTGCCGATCTGCCGATGACCGTGGTGCTGGACGATACCGCCGCCATGTCGCCGCAAGCGCAAATCTCCCAGGTGCGTGAAGCACGCTTGGTGGTGCGTGTCTCAGAATCTGGGCAGGCCACGCCGCAGCCGGGCGACCTGTTTGGCGATTTGGAGAGCGTCAGCGTAGGTGCTATCAGCGAAGACGATGCGGCCAATGTCGTTATTAACCGTGTTTTTGAATAAAACCCACGAAAGCAACTTCTGCCAAGGGTCGCAATGCGCTTAACCTCTATTCGTCTCGTTGGGTTCAAGTCCTTTGTCGATCCGGTCACCGTGCCCTTCGATGGCAACATGACGGCCATCGTTGGGCCCAACGGCTGCGGTAAATCCAATATTATCGACGCCGTGCGCTGGGTGATGGGGGAGTCCTCCGCCAAAACCCTGCGCGGCGAATCCATGGCCGACGTTATCTTCAACGGCTCTACCGGGCGTAAGCCGGTAGGGCAGGCCTCTATCGAGCTGAAGTTCGATAACCGCGATGGCGGCATGGGCGGTTTATACGCCCAGTACTCAGAAATTGCCGTCAAACGCCTGGTGACCCGGGATGGCCAGTCCAACTACTTCTTCAACGGCCAGAAGTGCCGCCGCCGGGATATCGCCGACCTGTTCATGGGGACCGGCCTAGGCCCGCGCTCCTACGCCATTATCGGCCAGGGGATGATCTCGCGGCTGATCGAAGCGCGCCCGGATGACCTTCGCGCCACCCTCGAAGAAGCCGCGGGGATTTCCAAGTACAAAGAGCGCCGTCGGGAAACCGAAAACCGCATGCGGCGCACCCAGGAGAACCTGGAGCGCCTGGACGATATTCGCGAAGAGCTGGATAAACAGCTCGAACGCCTCAAGCGCCAAGCGGAAGCCGCCAAGCGTTACCAAGAGCTCAAACAGCAAGAGTATCGCTTAAAAGGCGAGTTGGCGCTGCTGCGCGGCCGAACCCTGCGGGCCGAACAGTCTCACCAAGAGAGCCGTGTCCGCGAGCTGGAAATTGCCGTCGAAAAAGACGTGTTTGGCGTGCGTCAGTGCGAAACCCGCCTGGAGCAGGCCCGCGAACAGCACGACGAGCTGGCCGACGTGTTGGACCGCCACCAGCAGCAGTTTTATGAAACCACCACGCGCATTGCCCGCTTAGAGCAGGACCAGGCCCACCGCCGCAGCCGCGAAGCGCAGTTGGCCAATGACATTGCCACCGCCCGACGGGATCTCGACGAGCAGCGCCAGGTCAGCGAGGGCGACCAGGAGCGGCTCGCGGTGATCGATGAGCGCTTTGAGGAGCTGCTGCCCGAGCATGAAGTGCTGGAAGAGCAGCTCGAAATGCTCGATCAGACCCTGGCCGACGCAACGCCAGCGCTGGAAGCCGCCGAACAGCAGTGGGCCGACGCCGAAAACCGCTGGCGCGAGGCCAGCCGCGATGCCGACCGTAGCCAAGACCAACTGCGCGACTTAGAGCAACGTATTGCCCGCCTGCAGGCAGAAGGGCAGCGCCGCCGCCAGCAGCGCGGCGAGCTGGCCGACATGACCGCGCTACAAAACGAGCACGCCGAATACCAAGCCCGCCTGGAAGAAGCCGACCAACGTGCCGACGCCTTCCAAGTGGAGCGTGAGCAGTGGCAGCAGCGCTACAGCGATGCCAAAAGCGCCTACCAGCAAGCGGTAACCTGCCGCGACGAGCAGCGCGCTGCGCTGAGCCAGCAGCAGGGTGAACTTGCCTCGCTGCAGGCGCTGATGGATGCCGCTCTGGCCGATCACGACCCTCAGCTAAGCGAAACGCTGGCCGCTCATGGCCTCGCCGATGCACCCCGCTTGGGTGAAGCCATTTCGGTCAGCCAAGGCTGGGAGCGGGTTATTTCCTGGCTACTCGCCCCTTGGTTAAACGCCCGACTGGTAGCTGCCCATCAGCTAAACGCGCTGCCCGAAGCGCTGGCGACGGAGTGGTGCTTGATTGATCAAGCGCCGCCTTCCACAGCCACGGCGGGCCCAGGCAATCGCCTCAGCGATTTGGTGAAAGGCGCAGGCGCGCTAACAGAGTGGTTAGCAAGTATTCACTATGTGGATACCGCCGAGGCTGCCGAGGCGCTGCTGGCTAGGCTTGCCCCTGGTGAGAGTGTGGTCAGCCAAGACGGCGTATGGCGCGGTCGCGGTTGGCTGCACCAGCAGTCGAACGGCGAGGGTGTCGATGCGCTATTGGTGACGCGTCGCCGCTATGAGGAGCTGGCCGCAGAGCGTGAGCGGGCGGAAGAGGCGCTGGCACTCTTAGATGAACAGTGCGAAGCCGCCAACGAGACGATTGAAACGTTAGAACTGACCCGTGAGCAGCAGGCGGAGCAGGAGCGTGACCATGCGGCCACCCGCCAACAACTAGCGGTGCAAGAGCAGCGGCTTGCCCAACGCCTTGAGCATCTCTCCAGTCGCGCCACGGAGCTGGACGACGAACTGGCCCAGCTGCAAGAAGATGAGGCGGAGTTAACGCTTACTTTAGAAGAGCAGCGCGCTCGTTGGCACACGGCCATGGAGCAACTGGAAACCGCCGCAGAAGCCCGCGAAACCAGCGCCGAACAGCGCCACCGCCAGCGTGAGCAGCGTGAGCAGCTCAATCAACAGCATGCCCCGCTCAAAGCGCGTCAGCAGGCGCTGGCCCTGGAGCGTGAGCGCTTAAAAGCCGAGCGCGACAGCCTGCGCGCGCAGCAGTCCCGCTCAAGCGATACCGAAGAGCGCCTCTCACTGCGTATTGCCGAGCTGGAAGAGTCCCGTGAAATGCTGGTCGAGCCCGACGAGCTGGCCGCTGAGGAGCTCGAAGAGCTGCTCCACCAGCGCGAACAGCAGGAACGACGGCTCAATGAAACGCGCCAACAGGCCCAGGCGCTGGCCGAGCAGCTGCGCAACGATGAGTTAGCCCGCCAGCAGCACGAGCGCAATCTTGAACAGAGTCGCGAACAGCTCCAGCAGCGCCGCATGGACGTGCAGGCACTAGCGCTCAAAGCAGCGACCCAGGATGAGCAGTTAGCAGAACTAGGCCACGATGCCGATGCGCTCGCCAGCACGCTGCCCAGCGATGCCAGCGAACCTGCGTGGCAAGAGCGTTTGGAAAGTACCTCGGAAAAAATCCGCCGCCTGGGGGCGATCAACCTTGCGGCCATCGAGGAGTACGATCAGCAGGCCGAGCGGCGTAATTACCTAGAAGCCCAGCATGCCGAGCTCACCGAAGCACTGGAAACGCTGGAGCGGGCGATCAAGCGGATCGATCAAGAAACCCGCGTCCGTTTCCGGGAGACGTTCGATCAGGTCAATAACGGTCTGCAAACGCTCTTTCCCCGTGTGTTTGGCGGTGGGGCGGCGTGGCTGACGCTGACCGGTGATGACCTGTTGGAAACCGGCGTGGCCATCATGGCCCGCCCGCCGGGTAAGAAGAACAGCACGATTCATCTGCTATCCGGTGGGGAAAAAGCCCTAACTGCGCTGTCGCTGGTCTTTGCCATTTTCCAGCTCAACCCGGCCCCGTTCTGTATGCTGGATGAGGTCGACGCTCCGCTGGATGACGCCAACGTTGGCCGCTACGCCAAGCTGGTGAAAGAGATGTCCGAAAGCGTGCAGTTCATCTATATCACCCACAACAAGATTGCCATGGAAGCCGCCGAGCGCCTGATGGGGGTCACCATGCAAGAGCCCGGCGTTTCACGTTTGGTTTCCGTGGGTATCGATGAGGCCGCTGAGTTGGTCGAATAGTGCGTGTGGCTCATGGCTGCGCCGTGTTGCGACTTCCCTAGAGTTTCCTTATTTGCCAAGGCGTGCCTGTCACCTGGGTGCGCCAGCGCAAGCGGATAGTAACGCCATGCCCACGAAATGCTTTGATAACAGCAAGTTGTTGAAAAAACGTGGTGTTGGCGGTGGGGTCGTCGCGGCCGTATAGGCTTAAGTCCCGCTTATCGCTTGCGAATCATTACCTGTTGTTAAAGCGCAATGCGTTCATAAGAAACTAGCGATAGTGAAAAACATTCACTAGCATAACGTTTAAATAGGGTGAACTGAGTGGGTAGCGGCCTCACACGGCACTCCGCGTTTGGCCACCCGTATCAGAGATGGAATGACGCGGAAAGGGCACTTTTGATGGTTGATAAGGTCGAAAAAATCGCCTAAAAAGCTCCCTTAGCGGCTCAAACGTGTGAAAATCAGCAAAAATTGGCTCTTTTCGTAGCAACCGCGCTATGCTTGGTGCTAAATATCGATTTATAAGAAGGTTCCCATATTCTGGCGCAGTGCCGCTCACTGTGCCCTAGTAACCGGTTAGATGACCCATGGAATGCTCGACATGGAATTAAGAGAGTGGTTAATCATTCTAGGACTGGCACTGGTTTCGCTAATCGTTGTCGACGGTGTGCGTAGGCTCCAGCGTCAGCGTCGTGTGCCCCGGCTAGACCAAGCGGTAAAAGATTTGCCTACCGCGAAGTTGGAAGAGTTAGACGACGAGGCGAAAGAAGCCGAGATCAATTGGGAGCTGCCAAACGGCGGTGCTCGGGTGGTCAAGCCCGCCGATTACAGTGGGCTGGGGCAAAAACCCAAGTTAGAGCGCCAAGAGCATCCAGGGCCTTCTAGGGTGCTGTCTGATTTCCGTCGCTCGGTTACCAAACCCTCAGGAAAGCCAAAACCTGCAGCAGCGAAATCTAACAAGGCGGAGCCGGCTGTCCAGGCAGCTACTGCTAATGTGTCAGCAACAGCTGATGCGTCTGCTGAAACCAGAAACGAAATGCGCGAACCGCCACGCCGTGAGCCAAGTGTCTTTACAGCTCGTGAAGAGGCCCCGAAAGCAGAGACCCCCCAGCCAGCGACCCCGGAGTCGTCCATGAGTGCCATGGAAGACGAAGCCCCCCAGTCTCAGCAAACAGGTACAGCACCTGCGTCGTTCTCCGCCACTGATGAAGCACCTAGCGAACAGCCGAACACCGCTGAGCTAAACGCCTCTCATACACCAGAGCTCCATGCTGAGCTGGAAAGCAACCAAGCTCCTGAAGAGCCAGCGGCCGTTGAGCCAGATATTACTCCTGAGCCCGAGCCGGTGCTTCGCGCCGAGCCTGAAGATGCGGTATTTGCCAAGCACGCTTCCGACGCACCCAAGCGCCGCCAGTTGCGCGCCGACACGGTGGGCGATCACGAGTTAGATGACGACGAAATTGATGAGTACCGACTGGTCGACTTTGAAGGCATTGGCCGTTCCTTCAAGCGGCGTATTATTGAGCGCCGTAAAGAGAAGGCCATTAAAAAAGCTGAAAAAGCCAAGCGTGCTGAAGCTTTAGCCAAACAGAAAGCCGAACGCAAAGCGCTGGCAGCCGAGCAGCGCCGTGAAGCGAGGCAGGCCGCTGAAGCGGAAAAAGCGCGTATCGCTCAAGAAAAAGCTCAAGCTCGCGAAGCCGCTGCTGCTAATGAAGCTGCCGCCCAGCGCGACGCCGTGCAGCAGGCGCATGCCGAGTCTGAATTAGAGCGCTACGCAAACAGCGCTAGCCGCTATGAAGATCACTACCAGAGCGTTGATGACGAGTACGATGACGCTTATGCAGCCCAAGGCGTTGTGCGCGCGCACCCTACGTTGGAAAAAGCTCTGCGTCATGACGTGAACGGCGAGCACGCCAAAGAGACGCTTGCCAATGCTGACGAGTTGGTAGTCATTAGCGTGCTGTCGCGTGATCCCGAAGGTTTTGATGGCGACAAGTTGCTTGAACTAATGATGGCCTGTGGGTTGCGCTATTGCCGCGCGATGGGCGTCTTCAATCGCTTTGAAACGGAAAGCCCCAATAGCGAGCTGCAGTTCTCGATGGTGAACGTGCTCAAACCCGGCACTTTCCCCATCGAAGAGATGGATGAGTTTGTAACGCCTGGGATCACTTTCTTAATGCCCCTGCCCGGCGCGGTGGATAGCTCGGCTGCTTTTGAAGCAATGGTCGAAACGGCCATGGTGGTGGTACGCCACATGGGCGGCGAGCTTAAAGATGAAAACCGCAGCGTGATGACGGCGCAAACCATCGAGTTTGCCCGGCAGCGTGTTCATGAATTTGAGCGTCGCCACCGCCTGCACCGCCATATGCAGGCTCGCTAAACGCCGCGTTGTGCGAACACCCGCCTTCCTCAAGAAGGCGGGTGTTTTTGTTACTAATTACCTGTTTTATTTGTCTTCGGAACCTCTGAATGAGTCAGCCTGACCCCACCCTGCTGGAAGAGATCAGCCAACTACGCGCTGATCTGGATGACGCCAACTACCGCTACTACGTGCTAGACGAGCCAACGTTAACCGACGCTGACTACGACCGTAAGTTGCAGCGCTTAAAGCAGTTAGAGGGCGAGCACCCCGAGTTGATTTCCCCCGACTCGCCCACTCAGCGAGTCGGCGCCGCTCCGGCAGAGGGCTTTCCCGAGGTTGCCCATGCCATTCCGATGCTCTCGCTGGATAATGCCTTTAGTCGTGACGATATTGTGGCCTTTGCCGAACGCGTGGCGGAACGCTTGGAGTGTCAGTCGGAAGAGATTGAGTTTAGCTGCGAGCCGAAGCTGGATGGCGCGGCGGTATCGCTGGTGTATGAGCAGGGCGTGTTGGTCAGCGGTGCGACCCGTGGGGATGGTCGCACGGGGGAAGGCATTACCTCTAACCTGCGTACCTTGCGCTCGGTGCCGCTTAAGCTCATGGGCAAAAACGTGCCTGAGTTGGTCGAAGTGCGCGGCGAAGTGATTATGCGCCACTCCGGCTTTGAAGCGCTCAACGAGCGTGCCAGAGAAGAGGGCAGCAAAGTATTTGCCAACCCGCGCAACGCTGCGGCTGGCAGCCTGCGTCAGCTCGACCCGCGCATTACGGCGACCCGCCCGTTGGAGTTCCACGCCTACCAAGCAGCACGCTTGGAGCCAGACTTGGGCGATGCCACCCACAGTGCGCTGATGGCACGGCTGTCCACTCTGGGCTTTCGCACTAGTGCAGAGTTAACCACGATGTACGGCCCCGACGCGGTAGCCGACTACTGCGAGCAGCTAGGCGCTAAACGCGACCAGCTTGGCTATGACATTGATGGTGTGGTGATTAAGGTCAACGACCTGCGCCACCAGCGAGAGCTGGGTTTTGTTGCCCGTGCCCCGCGTTGGGCGGTGGCGTTTAAATTCCCTGCCCAAGAAGAAGTCACGACCCTCAACGATGTGGAGTTTCAGGTAGGTCGCACCGGGGCGATTACGCCGGTGGCGCGCCTTGCGCCGGTCACCGTTGCGGGAGTGACGGTCTCTAACGCCACGCTGCATAACGCCGATGAAATTACTCGCTTGGGCGTGATGATTGGCGATACGGTAGCCATTCGCCGCGCAGGGGATGTGATTCCACAAGTGGTGCGAGTGGATGAAGAGAAGCGCCCGGCGGATGCCCGTGTGATTACCTTCCCCGACCACTGCCCCGTGTGCGGCTCGGATATCGAGCGCCTGGAAGGCGAGGCGGTGGCACGCTGCTCTGGTGGGCTTTACTGCGCTGCCCAGCGTAAAGAGGCGCTGAAGCACTTTGCCAGCCGTAAAGCGCTGGATATCGACGGCCTGGGCGAGAAGCTGATTGAACAGTTGGTGGATCAGGAGTGGGTGAAAACGCCTGCCGATCTCTTCCATCTCAGCGTGGAGCAGTTAAAGAGCCTGCCGCGTATGGGCGAAAAATCCGCCACCAACTTGGTTAACGCCCTGGAAAAGGCCAAGCAGACCACGCTGGCGCGGTTTATCTACGCGCTGGGCATTCGTGAGGTGGGCGAAGCCACGGCTGCTAACGTCGCCAACCATTTCGGCACGCTGCAAGCGCTGCAAGACGCCGATCAAGCGGCGCTGGAAGCGGTGAATGACGTAGGCCCCATTGTTGCCAAGCATATCCACACGTTTTTTCGCCAGCCCCATAACCTGGAAACACTCCAAGCGCTGATTGAGGCGGGCATTACTTGGCAAGAGTCAGAAGTCACCCAAGGCCCCACGCCGCTAGAGGGCCAAACCTGGGTGCTGACCGGTGCCATGGAGAGCATGACCCGTGACGAAGGCAAGGCGCGGCTTCAGGCGCTGGGGGCCAAGGTGGCGGGCAGCGTCTCTAAAAAAACGACTTGCCTAGTGGCGGGCGAAGCTGCAGGCAGTAAGCTCACCAAAGCCGAGCAGTTGGGGGTTGAAGTGATCGACGAAGCCACCTTTATTGAGCGTTTAGCCGCTTGGGAGCAAAGCGAATGAGCCGATTTATCGAAGTGCCCGCGCGGATGCTGCCGTCAGAAACCTTAACCGCGCTGCTGGAAGCGTTTGTTACTCGACAAGGCTACGACACCACCGATACCGGCGAAGGCATGAGCGGCTGGGTCGCTGAGCTTAAGCAGCAGCTTGACCGACACGAGCTGATCATTGCCCACGACCTAGAGCTGGAAATGACCGAAGTGATGACCCTCGCCCAGTGGCGCTCCTTTGGGCGAGAGTTAGCAGATGATGAAGAAGAGGGCGATTACTGAGCCCGCACCAGCGCGCTAATGATGCGCCGCCCTGGGTGAAGGTGGTCAGCCAATGGCTGCTCGATGGGAAGCGGCTCATCGCAAATGCGCGATGCGATAACCTCCGCGCACAGCGGCGCGCTGGCCAGCCCTCGGGAACCGTGGGCGGTGGAGATCCACAGCCCTGGATGGTGCTCGCCATTAACAGGCGGCACTTTCGAGGCATCTTTACGCAGCACTGCGTAATCCCGCTGCCACGCGGCTGTGTGGGGCACCGGCCCGGCGTAAGGGGTTTTATCGGGGCTGGCGGCTCGCACTGCAGCCCGGCCTTCCAGCGCTTCTGGGCTTAACGTAACGCCAGCTGCCTCTAGCGCGGCGACCCACTCTGGCAGCGCTTGGCGTAGCTCATCAATATTGCGCTGGTGCTCTTCCTCGACCACTTGCGTTGTGGCGTTATTGGGCACAAAGCTGGCGCCAAAGGTCAGTACGTTATCCATCGGTGGTGATACATAGCCTCCCGCACATACCACTTTAGTGGGCACCTTCGTACCTGCTGGCAGCGTTAGCTCGCTGACCTGGCCGCGCACCTGCTGCAACGGCAGCTCGGCGGTTTGAGCAAACTGGTTAGCCAGGGATGCTGTAGCCACGACCACATGATCAGCCTGCAGCGTTTCGCCGCTGGCCAGCGTGACCTGCCACTGCGCCGTTTGGGAGGCTTGCTGGGCTTGCTGTAGCTCGCTGACGTCGCCCTGCCGTAGGGTGATATTGGCGTGCTGCAACAACTGTTCGCAGAGCTTTTTGGGCTGAACCCAGCCCGCCTGGGGATAAAATAGCCCGTGGGCTGCAGAGACCGGTACTTCCGCCAGCTCGCTTAGCGCATTGGTCTGTGCAGACACCACCGATTCTGGCAGCGGATGATTGGCCAGAAAACGCTGCTGGCGGTTAGCCTCTTTATCGCTTAGCGCGAGCTGTAACACGCCACAAGGCTGCCAGAGCGGCGGCTCCTGTGGAAAAGCGGCGGCCAGTTGGCCCAGCCAGCGCTGGCTGTATAGCAGCCCTGCTAGGTAAACACGGCTTTGGGGGTTGGTTTCTACTGCCAGCTTCACATAGAGCGCCCCTTGACGATTGCCGGAGCCGCCCGCGCCAGGGGCGTCACGCTCAACCACCGTGACTTGCTTGCCGCGCTTAGCCAGCGCTGCCGCTACGCTGCTGCCCGCTATGCCCGCGCCAATCACTACCACGTGGTTGGCATCGCGGTGGGCGGGGGGCGTGAACCAGGGCGCCGCGTTGCGCCGCGTATCTGTGGGCGGTGCTTCTATACCGCCCGCTAGCATCTCCCGCTTACGGCCAAACCCAGGCACTTTTTTCCAGTGAAACCCCGCCGCTTTCAGCCCGCGCTTGACGATGCCCGCACAGGTAAAGGTGGCAAAGGTGGCGCCAGGGCGGGAACGGGCCGCCATGGCTTCAAACAGTTCCGGCTGCCACATATCCGGGTTTTTAGAGGGGGCAAAGCCATCTAAAAACCAAGCATCCACTTGGCCCTCCAGCAGGTTCAGCCGCTCGGTGGTGTCGCCAAAGTGCAGGTCGAGGGTGACGCGCTCGCTTAGGTGCAAACGGTGGATGCCGCTTACCGCCTCTGGCCATAGTTCGCACAGCACTTGTGAATAACTGGCCAGCGACGGCCAGGCGCTTAGGGCGCGGGTAAGCGCTTCCCGGTCGAGGGGAAATTTTTCTGTGGATAACAGATGCAGCCGTGCGCCTTTTGGGGCGTGCTGCTCAAAGCAGGCCCAGGCGCACAGTATATTTAGCCCGGTGCCAAAGCCTGTCTCGCCAATCACAAAGGCCCGTGCTTCCTGCCAAGCCGCAAACCGCTCGGGAAGTCGGTTGGCCCCTAAAAAAACGTGCTCGGTTTCTGCACGCCCATCCTCACGGGAAAAATAGACGTCGTCGAAGGCGTCTGAATGGGGAGAAGTGTCGTTCCACGTCAGCTGTGGGGCGGTTAACGCCTCAAGTGGAGGTAGAGCACTAGGGGGTTGAGCAGGGCGTTGAGTCACGCGGGCATCCGTGGTGGCGATAATTGGTTAAAAAATGATCAATTTGTTAATCGGGGCGCTATCTCTGGCTTATAGAAAAGCGTCCGCCGAGTTTTCACAGAGTTTTCCACAGGCTCTGTGAAAAAGCGGGCGGACCCTCCACGCTCGCCCCTATTGGTCAAGGCAAAACTTTTTTGAACGGCTTAACAATTACCTTGGCATAGACCCCAGCGATGATGTATGGATCGGCATCTGCCCAGGCTTGGGCGTCCTCTAAACTATCGAATTCCGCCACCACTAAGCTGCCGCTAAAGCCCGCATTGCCGGGGTTGTCGGAATCAATGGCGGGGTGCGGGCCGGCCAGAATAAGCCGCCCCTCATCGCGCAGTGCTTCAAGCCGCGCTAAGTGGTCGGGGCGGGCTGCTAAGCGGCGCTCTAAGCTGTTGGCAACATCTTCACTGATAATGGCGTAAAGCATGGGGATAACTCCTTGAAGGCAGGGGTAACGTATCGGCCATAGCATTGACCGCACTCCGGTTAGCGCGCACCATGGCGAGCTTGTTCGTGTTCAACACGCCTATTCTAAACTCGCCACACGGCGTCATGCTAATGCCACTACTTCCTAACGCTCTTGCCTCCGTACTGCCTACCGCATTCGATGCCGACCAGCGCTACTCGGTTGACCTGCACATGCACTCAACCGCTTCTGATGGGGCGCTTTCCCCGACGGATCTGGTAACCCTATGCGCTGGGCGTGGGCTTACTCACATGGCGCTCACCGACCATGACACTATGGAAGGGGTGGAAGAAGCGAGCCGCGCCGCCCAGCAGGCAGGGCTTTGCCTGGTGCCGGGATGTGAGTTATCCACCCGCTGGCAGGGAATTAATATTCACGTGGTAGCGCTAATGCCCGGCGGGCTGCAGGGGCCGATGATAGAGGGGCTTGAGCAGCAGCGGGAAGCGCGTATCAAGCGCGCTGAAGTGATCGCCGAGCGTTTAGAAAAAATGGGCTTACCCAACGCGCTGGAAAAAGCCCGCGCCCAGGCAGGCAGCGACCGCCCGCTGGGGCGGCCTGATTTTGCCCGAGCGTTGGTAGCAGAAGGTGTGGTGGCCGATTGGGCTGGCGCGTTTAAGCGCTACCTGGGCAGCGGCAAAAAAGGCGATGTTAAAGCCCATTGGCCGGAAATCAGCGAAGCAGTGGGCTGGGTCGTGGCCTCTGGCGGTGTGGCCGTGCTGGCCCATCCGCTGCGCTACGGGCTTACCCGGCGCAAGCGCGGCCTATTGATGGATACCTTTATGGAAGCCGGTGGTCAAGGCGTAGAGCTTGTTAGCGGCCAGCAAAACCCAGACGCCACCCGTGATTTGGCGCGCCAGCTGGTAGAGCGGGAGCTATACGCCTCGCTGGGCAGTGATTTCCACTTTCCTGGCAGCTATGCCGCGCCTGGCAGCATGAGCTCGGTGCCCCGTACCGCCGCGCCGCCTATTTGGCAGCACCCCCGTTTAGCCCACCTGCGCGATGCCCCGAGCGGTATGTTGGGTGCTAAGCCGCTGAATCAGCTAAGCTAAAAGTGATATCGCTAAAAACCTTAGCTAATAGATGCCTACAGGCAGGAGTAAGCGATGAGCCAATATTTTCAGATTCATCCGGAAAACCCGCAAAAGCGGCTGATTGACCAAGCCACCGAGATTATTCGTAAGGGTGGAGTAGTCGCTTACCCAACGGACTCAGGCTACGCGCTGGGCTGCCATTTAGGCGAAAAAAAGGCCATCGAGAAGATCAAATGGCTGCGCTCGCTGGATGACAAGCATAACTTTACTCTGGTGTGCTCGGATCTTTCCGAAATAGGCACTTACGCTAAAGTGGATAACGCCGTGTTCAGGCTGCTGAAGGCTCACACGCCCGGCCCCTACACCTACATTCTGGATGCCACTACCGAAGTGCCGCGCTTGCTGCTGCACCCTAAGCGCCGCTCAATTGGTGTGCGGGTGCCCGATCACCGCATCACCCACGCGCTGCTAGAGGCGCTGGGTGAGCCGCTAATGAGCGTGACGCTGATTCCGGTAGGCGAAGCGCTGCCGATGAGCGACCCCGAGGAGATTCGTGAGCGCTTTGGTGCCCATCTGGATTTGATTATTGATGGCGGTGCCTGCCACCTTGACCCAACGAGCGTGATTGATCTTCGTGAACTGCCGCCCAAAATCGTGCGGGAAGGGCGTGGCGATATAACGCCGTTTCAAGAGTAGCGGTCACTGAGCACTATTAAAACGGGGGCGCTTAGCGTCTCCGTTTTCGTATCGGCGAGGTGCTATTTATCCTCGCTTGGCGTCTCATCGTCGCTGCTCTCTTTGTGCGCTTTTTTGCGCGGGTCCTCGCTGTTCTCATCCAGCCAAGTGCCGCAGCGCAGGCAGTAGCGGGCACGCTTTTCGTGGCGGTCGTGGCCGCAGCCAGGGCAGGCTTCTTCTGAGTAGCGGTCTTCACGAATCGAGCGGATCACTTGGGCAGAAAACACCCCGGTGGGCACGGCAATAATCGAGTAGCCAATCAGCATCAGAATCACTGTGATGGCTTTGCCCAGCGAAGTGGTGGGCACAATATCCCCATACCCGACGGTGGTAATGCTCACGATGGCCCAATATATCGACATGGGGATGCTGGTAAAGCCCGACTCAGGGGACTCAATGGTGTACATCAGCGCGGCAAACAGTGTGACCACCATGAGAATGCTACTGAAAAATAGCAAAATCTGGCGCAGGCTACGTTTAAGCGCATCCAGCAGTAGCCTGCCTTCCCCCACAAACTCCATCAGTCGCAAAATGCGGAAGATGCGCAACACCCGCAAAATCCGCACCATCACCAGCGCATGCGCGCCAGGCACCAGCAGCACTAGCCAAGTGGGGATAATTGCAATCACATCCACCACGCCGTAAAAGCTTTTTAAATACACCGTGGGGCGTTCAAGGCAGTAGAGCCGTACCAGCAGTTCCAGGCTAAACAGCAGTGTAAAGGCCCATTCGATGTAGAAGAAAATATGCCCGTAACGCTCGGCATAGATCTCAACGCTACCGAGCAAAATCACCGCAACGCTGAGCAGAATGGCGACGATTAGCGCAATATCAAACGCCTTCGCCCCCGGCGTATCGGATTCAAAAATAATATGGAACAGCCGGGCGCGGAGTCCTTCGGCGCCGGGAGTAAGGGGAAAGCTCATCGCGTCATCCTGAGGTGGGCTTAATGAGTGGTTGAAACGTGTTTAGCGTAGCGCGGTTTCATAAGCGAAGCGACGAGCCAAATTTAACGCAGCCGCGCCGTAGGCGGTGGTGGGCATGCCTGCGCTATCTAATGCCTTAGGCAGCATCTCAGCATCTGCCCGTGCGGCGCTATCCAGCTGCGGGTGCTGGGCAAGCGTTGCCAATGCCTGCTGCGCGGCGATTAAGTGCGTCGCGTCACCGCTATCGTGATAGGCGTCGAGTGCGACTGTCGCGCGGTGTAGCCACTCGGCCGGGTGCTGGGCATCAGGCAGCGGCCACTGCTGGCGGCCCAGCGCATTGCCCCGCGATGCCTTACTGCTGTCGGAGGGACGCAGTGGTACTTGGCTGGCCAGCTCGGCCGCCAGCGACCATAGCGCCTCAGGGTCGCCTGCTTTTAACTCTAGCTCCACTTCGCAAATCGGCGCGCGAGCCTTGCCACAAACGATCTCGCCCTCATCCAGCACCAGCTCAATCTTGCTGCCTTGCCAGGCAAGCTGCCAACTGCGGCGGGTGAAGTCTGTGCTTAGCGTCGAGCGCAGTGCCGCAATTTTGTCTGCTAACGCGTTTTGAAAGGGCGGCAGGGCGGCCAGGGCGGATTGATCTAAGCTGGGGTCAGGAACTTGCCACTCCCACTCCTGTCGGCTGGAGAGCCCGCCACCCCCTTGGCCGGCGGTTTTTACCGTCTGCAATACTTGGCTATCCAGCTGGCGCAGGCGCACCGCTATTCGTGCGGCGGCTAAATCTCCCGCCGGGGTATCGAAGTAGGTGTTGGCCAGCTGCTGCTGAACGGGGGGAGTGCTGGCGAGCACCGGATGGTGTAACAGCGCGTCGATCTGGGTGGGTGGCAGTGCCAGTTTTAGCTCTACCTCGTTCGGTGCTGGCATGCTGGTTGAGTTTTTCATGACAATCGCCACCTCACTATTATGACATTTTGGTTAATTTTTGATGACGTTATGAACTTTTCATGACGGCGGCGGACGCACTCTTTATACTGGCGCCCGCCATTTCCAGGCTCCCCGAAAACAGGCTAAAGGCTAT
Source organism: Vreelandella sp. L-25 (assembly GCF_056857535.1). Taxonomy (NCBI): domain Bacteria; kingdom Pseudomonadati; phylum Pseudomonadota; class Gammaproteobacteria; order Oceanospirillales; family Halomonadaceae; genus Vreelandella; species Vreelandella sp. L-25. The sequence continues at coordinate 14,336 of NZ_JBSXNH010000034.1, read as the reverse complement.
ATGGTAACCTCCAACCCTTTTTCCGCGATGTTTGGCCGCTCGCCATTCCAGCCGTTGCTGGCTCACATCGTCAAGGCCAATGAATGTGCCGACCAACTGCTGCCGTTCTTCGAGGCAACACTTGTCGGTGATTGGGACACGGCGGCTGAGCTGCGCGAGAACGTCACGCGCTTAGAGCACGACGCCGACACCCTGAAAACAGAACTGCGGCTGAACCTGCCTAACACCATGTTCCTGCCGGTATCGCGTTCTGACCTGCTCGATTTGATCAGTGTTCAGGACAAGATTGCCAACAAAGTGCGCGACATTACCGGCATTATGCTGGGGCGTAAAATGCGCGTACCCAATGAGCTGGCCGAACCGATGCGCGACTACATGCGCACCAGTGTGGCCTGTGTGGCCCAAGCCCGCCAAGCGCTTGAAGAGCTGAAAGACCTGCTGGAATCCGGTTTTGGTCGCAACGTGTCCGATGTGATGCAGAACATGATTCGCGAGCTACACACCCTTGAGCACCAGGCTGACAGCCAGCAGATTGCGATTCGTCGCCAGCTGTTCGAGCTAGAGAGCCAGCTGCCGCCAGTGGATGTGATCTTCCTCTACAAGATCATTGAATGGGTGGGCGAAGTCTCTGATCGCGCTGAACGCGTAGGTAGCCGCCTGCAGATTTTGACCGCACGCTAAGGGATACTCATGCAGATTATTGCCCAGCACGGTGACATTTTTATCATTCTGGCCTGTGTATTTGGCTTCTTTATGGCGTGGGGCGTCGGCGCAAACGACGTCGCTAACGCCATGGGAACCTCGGTGGGGTCGAAAGCGATTACCATCAAACAGGCGATCCTTATTGCCGTTGTCTTTGAGTTTTTAGGCGCATGGCTGGCCGGTGGCGAAGTCACCAACACCATTCGTAAAGGCATCATCGATCCTGAATTGTTGCAGGAAGACCCACAGCTGCTGGTGTACGGCATGTTAGCGGCGCTGCTGGCAGCGGGAACCTGGCTGCTGGTGGCCTCCATGAAAGGCTGGCCCGTTTCCACCACGCACTCCATTGTGGGCGCGATTGTGGGCTTCGCGGTGGCAGGCCTGGGGGCTTCTACCGTGGATTGGGGGGCGGTTACCAAGATTGCCGCAAGCTGGGTCGTTTCCCCGCTGCTGGCCGGTACCATCGGCTTTGTGCTGTTCAAATCGGTCCACCACCTGATTTTTGAAAACGATAACCCGTTTACCGCCGCCAAGCGCTACGTGCCGGGCTATGTATTTTTGGTGGGCTTTATTGTTGCCATGGTCACGCTGACCAAAGGGCTCTCCCACGTGGGGCTCGACCTGACCTTTAACCAAAGCCTGCTGCTCTCCATCCTGCTCGGCTTGGTCATTATGGGCATTGGCATGCTGATGCAGCGCCGCATCAAATTCGAAAAGACCGCTAACGACCATTTTGGTTACGCCAACGTGGAGCGAGTGTTCGGCGTACTAATGATCTTCACTGCCTGTGCCATGGCCTTTGCCCACGGCTCTAATGATGTTGCCAATGCGGTTGGCCCGCTGGCAGCGGTGATCAGCGTGGTGCAAACCGGCGGTGAAATTGAGGGCTCGGCCCTTGTGCCCTGGTGGGTACTGGTACTAGGTGGCGGCGGTATCGTCGTTGGCTTGGTTACCTATGGCCATAAAGTCATCGCGACGGTCGGTACCGGCATTACTGAGCTGACGCCTAGCCGTGGCTTTGCGGCCACCCTGGCGGCGGCTACCACCGTAGTGCTGGCATCGGGTACTGGTCTGCCCATATCGACCACTCACACCCTAGTGGGCGCGGTGCTGGGCGTAGGTTTGGCCCGTGGTATGGCGGCGCTTAACCTGCGTGTGATTGGCACCATTGCCATGTCGTGGCTGATTACGCTGCCTGCTGGTGCTGGTTTGGCGATTCTGTTCTTCTTTATGTTTAAAGGCATGTTTGGTTAACAGACGGAGCTAACTCCGCACCGAATGCCACAGCTCGGCTGAACCGCCAAGCCTACAGCGGCACCTTCTTAGCACACGATCTTTGAATCAGATCTTTGCAATAGAAGGTGCCGCTGTTTTTTGTGCTCTGTTAAAGTAAACAGCGTTACCTTCATTCACCTGCTGCCGGAGAGCGGCCCTTGGACACTCGTTTCCCCTTTGTAGATTGGTTTCGTAACGCCTCCCCATACATTAATGCGCACCGGGGGCGAACCTTTGTCATCTTGATTGAGGGCGAAGCCATGGCCTCTGGCCGAGGGGAGCAGCTCATCCAAGATTTAGCGCTGCTGCACACCTTAGGTGTGCGCTTGGTAGTGGTGTTCGGCATTCGCCCTCAGGTACATGAGGCACTGACTGCCGCTGGCGTAGAACCCACCCGGGTGGATGGCCGCTGGGTGGCCGATCGCGCTGTGATGGCCCACGTTGAGCAGGTAGCGGCGCACCAGCGGCTCTGGCTGGAAGCCCGGCTTTCCCTTGGCCTGCCGAGCACGCCGCTACACGGCGTAGAACTCAGCGTGATTTCCGGCAACCTAGTCACCGCCAAGCCGCTTGGCGTGCGCGAAGGAGTGGATTTTGACCATAGCGGCGAAGTGCGCCGGGTGCGGGCCAGCGCCATTGAGGGGCTGCTGGAAAAAGGCTCGCTAGTGCTACTGCCGCCGCTGGGATTCTCCAGCACGGGGGAAGTGTTCGATTTAGACGCCTCGGAAGTGGCTCAGCACGCCGCCGTGGCGCTCAAGGCAGACAAGCTGATTCTGCTGGGCGAGTCCGAAGGCCTGGAAGACGAGCAGGGCGCGCTCTTGCGCCAGCTTTCCCCTTTTGAGGCAGAGCCGCGCCTGCAGCAAGCCGCGCCGGGTAGCGAATTGGCGCGACACTTGAGTGCTGCCTGCACCGCCGCCCGTGAGGGTGTAGCACGTACTCACTTGCTCTCGTGGCGCAATCACGACGCGCTGCTGGGCGAGCTGTTCACCCGTGACGGCGTGGGCACCATGATTACCCAGCACCGCTACGAACAGCTGCGCCCCGCCACGCTGAACGATGTGGCAGGCCTGCTAGAGCTGCTAGAGCCGCTAGAGCGGCGCGGTATGCTGGTAGCACGCTCCCGAGAGCGGTTAGAGCACGAAATTGATGATTACATGGTGATTGAGCGGGACGGCATGGTAATTGGCTGCGCGGCGCTACACGTCTTCCCCGAGACCACCGTGGGCGAGCTGGCCTGCGTGGCCGTGCATGGCAATTACCGGGGCGGCGAGCGCGGCGAGCGACTGGTCGAAGCCCTGGAGCGACGCGCCCGCCAGCGGGGGCTTTCCGATATGTTCGTGCTCACCACCCATACCGCCCATTGGTTCGTGGAGCGCGGCTTCCGAGCCGCCAGCCTGGAAGACCTGCCCCCCCTCAAACGCGAGGCCTACAACCACGCCCGTAAATCCAAGGTGCTGGTGAAAAATCTGGCGGGTTAGTGGGGAAAACCGGCACCATGCGCGCTATCGACTACCTAACGAGAGTCACTTTGCGCTATGGTAAAAGAAACTAACCGAGGGATGCCGCAATGAACCTCAAACATATCGCACACATTGCCAGTGTCACTACGATCTTTCCGCAAAAGCGGCAGGCAATCCAACCTGTCGAGTTTGTCGTGCACGAGAGCGATGCAGAGGCATTGAGCAGCGATTTTCTGAAGGTTGGAAAAGATATGCAAAAGGCGATGGAGCAATATGACCGACTCCCCAGACTCTCACACTCGTGATTCATCGCAGCAATCACCAACATCTTCTAACAATCAGAGCATTATTGCTCAACAATTGACCTACTCAGGTCCCTTGCCGCCCTCTGCAGAAATGGAAAAATACGAGCGCATCAGCCCCGGCGCGGCAGATCGTATTTTAGCCATGGCCGAGAAGGAGCAAGCGCATCGCCACGCGCAAGAAGAGAAAGAAAACGCCGTCAACTCTCGTATTGCTGAGTCCAATATACGCTCGCAGGATGCCAGTATCAGCGAGATCAAGCGCGGGCAGTGGATGGCCTACAGCCTTGGCCTTATCTTTCTGGGTATTACAGTGATGCTCGGGCTGAACGGGCATGAAGTTGCTGCGTCAACATTAGGACTTGGCGGGGTTGCGGCGGTGGCGACTGTATTTATAAAGGTGCGTAACAAGCAGTAGGGTAGGCTGTAATAGTCGTGTTCTACGGGTGAGGCGGCATCGCCGCCTCAGAGGGTTGCTAGGTATTCAGAATCACGCCACCGTTCAGGTGCAGCGTTTGGCCGCTCATGTAGGATGACTCTTCACAGGCCAGGTACACATAGGCCGGGCCGATTTCACTGGGCTGTCCGGCGCGTTTCATCGGCACCTGACTGCCGAACTCCGCGACTTTCTCTTCATCGAAGCTGGCCGGAATCAGCGGTGTCCAGATGAGGCCGGGAGCCACGGCGTTGACACGGATGCCTCGGTCCATCAGCGACATCGCCAGCGAGCGTATCAGCCCCTGAATGGCGCCCTTGGTGGCAGTGTAGTCAATCAGCGTGTCGTTGCCCTTGAACGCATTGATGGAGGAGGTGGCAATGATCGTATCGCCCTCACTCAAATGGGGCAGCGCCGCTTTGGTCAGGTAAAAGTGGCTGAAGATATTGGTCTGGAACGTGCGCTGCAGCTGCTCGTCGGGGATCTCGGTAATATCGTCCCAGTCGTACTGCTCAGCGGCGTTATTGATCACGATGTTGATCTTGCCGAAGTGATCCAGGGTGCGCTTAACAATCTCGCGGCAAAATGCCGGGGCGGCCACATCGCCTTTCAACACCAGGCAGCGGCGTCCTTCTGCTTCCACTAGCCGCTTGGTTTCCTCGGCGTCTTTGGTCTCTTTGAGATGCACGATCACGCTATCCGCCCCTTCACGGGCGTAGTGCACGGCCACGGCACGGCCAATGCCGCTGTCGCCGCCGGTAATAATGGCTACTTTATCGAGCAGTTTTTCAGCGCCGCGATAGCTATTGCGGATGTATTCAGGTGCTGGGCGCATGGCGTGTTCATCGCCGGGCTGTTTGTTCTGGTGCTGCGGGGGCTGCTGTTGGTCGCTCATGTGCGGTCACTCCTTTGTGTGCACGAATCGCTTCGATTAGCTGGCAGGGCTGCCCGTCTCCTCAGGCGGCTAGCTGCCGAATGTCGAGCTTTCAACGTAGACCAAAGGCGAAGGATAGAGCAAATAGTGCGGGCGCATCAGTAACCTGGAATAGCGAGAATTAATAAAGGCTATTTAAACAGACGATCAATAGGAGATTGCTCCTGCTTATTTTTTTAAGTGACTGTTATAAATGGTTTTTGATTAAGCGTAAGTAAGTGGTGATGGTATTAGGCGGATAGCGCACCATGGCAAGAACCCCGGCAGCAGCTATAGTGAGTGAGGCTTTATCCCAGTAATATCTCGACCACCGGCAAGGAGTAGGAGGTACTATGTCCCCTGATAAAGACGACCAGAAGAAAGATCAGCGTGACGACCACCACGATGACGCAAACCCAATGCCTGACACGCACCACGTCAATCCTGATGCCGAGAAAAAGTCAGAGAAAAAGTAAGTAAGAGAGATTAAAAAGGCGCTGTTGTTAGCCTGGATTTCTCACAGGGTATAAAAGAAAGCGGCTGAAAGTGCTATGATTTCAAGAACCTAACCAATCCATCAAGCACCAACAGCCGCTTCCAAAATGGTACCTGAAAAGCTGACCTTCTCGCCACTCTCACGCCGCCAAATTGAAGCCGACTATCTGCGCACCAGTGACCGCAGCGACAGCCGCCATAGCTGGGCGATCCTCGCCTTACTGGTACGCTTTATCCGCCAATACTGGCCCGATACCCGCATCGTGTTACGAGGTGATAGCCACTTTTGTCGTCCCCGGATGCTGAACTGGTGCGATCGGCATCACGTCGACTACATCGTGGGAATCGCCAAGAACAGCCGGCTGCTCAAGGAAGTGGATGTGCCCATGATGCTGGTACGCAAGACCCAATGGCAGGTGGGAGGGAAAGTGGCAGAGACGTTTCGCTTTCCGTATCAAGCACACTCCTGGAAATACCCACGCTGGGTGGTGGCCCGTCTGGAAGAAGGCGAGCTGGGCTCTAATCCCCGGTTTATCATCAGTTCCCGTTACGATGACGGCTTCAAGCTTTACTACGAGCAGTACTGTGCCCGGGGTGACATGGAGAACCGGATCAAGGATCAACAACTGAGCCTGTTCGCTGACCGTACCTCCAGCACGCACTGGTGGGCCAATCAGTGGCGGCTGATCTTGTACCAGCGATTAAACGGATTTTTACGCTGAACCACGACCTCTAAGCCCATCAAGTCGAGTGTATCGAGTACCTTCTGCAGTTGAAGCGTAGGCTTGCCGCGCTCTAGGTCGACAATAAAACGGTTGCCGGTACCGGCAAGGCCTGCCACGTCGCTTTGCAGTAGTGCTTGGGATTGGCGCACCTGTTTTATCAGCGCGCCGAGTTCTTGTGAGGTGCGTACTCGAGTCGCAGGAGGAGTTGAAGTCGCCATTGCGAGTGCCTCTCGTAAATTACCGTTCGGTAAGAATAGCCGAAAGGCAATGATCTTGCTGGCAAAATATTCCCGAACGGTAATTTTTTGCTATCTCTGTATCTAAAGGCGTCTAATGATTACCGAGCGGTAATTCAGTGCTTCTTGTAGCGCCGTTTTACTTCGACGTTGAGGCGGCCTTCGCCCAGGCGCAGTTTGAGCAGTTGGCCGGGCTGGGTGTCTTCGGCGCGGCGGATGACTTGGCCTTGGGTATCTTGGGCGATGGCGTAGCCGCGGCCGAGTACGGCCAGCGGGCTGACGGCGTTTAGCTCGCGGGCGGCGCTGTGCAGGCGTGCTTGCCGCGTTTCCAACAGGCGCTGCATGGCGCTGGCTAAACGACGCTGTAGGCTGCTGATACGCTCGCTTTCGGCGCGGTGCAGCCGTGCCATATCTTGGCTGGCGAGGCGTCGGGTGAGCTGGGCCACGTGGGCTTTTTGCTGGGCGAGCGTTTGCTGCATGGCGCGGGTAAGGCGCTGCTGCAGCGTAGTGAGGTGCTGGCGCTGGCGAGCCAACTGCTCACCGGGGTGACGAAGGCGGGCGCGTAGGGTATCTAGCCGCTGGCTATCGCGTTCTAACCGCGCCTGTATGCTTCGGTGCAAACGCTGCTCCGCTTGAGCGAGCTGGCGCTTAAGAGCGTGTTGGTCGGGCACTAGCCGTTCAGCGGCGGCAGACGGAGTCGGGGCGCGCATATCGGCGGCAAAATCCGCCAGGGTGACATCCACCTCGTGGCCCACTGCCGACATCACCGGCAGCCGGGAGTGAAAAATCGCCCGCGCCAGATGCTCGTTATTAAACGCCCAGAGATCTTCCAGGCTGCCGCCACCACGGGTGATTAGCACCACATCTTGCTCGGGGTCTAGCCGCGACTGCCGGTTGAGCAGGCCCAGCGCCGAGATCATCGCCGGGGCGGCTTCAGCGCCCTGAACCGGTACGGGAATCAGCGTCACGTCCGCCAGCGGCCAGCGAGCGGCCAATACGGCCAGCACATCGCGAATGGCCGCCCCAGTGGCGGAGCTTAAAATCAAAATCTTGCGCGGGGGAAAGGGCAGGGGGCGCGTATTGGCGAACACGCCTTCGCCTTCCAGCTGCGCTTTCAAACGCTCGAAGGCCGCCAGCAGCTCGCCAAGGCCAGCGGCTTGCACCGCTTCAGCAATGAGCTGGTAATCGCCCCGTGGCTCGAACAGCGAGACCCGTCCGCGTAGCTTCACTTGGTCGCCGTTGCGCATGGGGGCGGCCACAAAGCGCGCCCGCTGACGAAACAGCGCACAGCGAATCTGCGCCCGGTCGTCTTTTAAAGTGAAATAGATATGCCCCGAGGCCGGGCGAGACACATTAGAAAGCTCGCCCTCTACCCACACTTCCCCCACATCGCGCTCCAGGGTTTGCTTGGCGCGCTGGTTCAGCTGGCTCACGGAGAGCGCTTTGGGAGTGGGTGATGTGCTTGTCAGTTCCATCGTTGGCCTTGGTGATCATTTCGTAGATGACACGATACCTCAAACGAGGTGCGTGAGCCTTGCCAACGGCGCTTATTCCCGCAGGGCCTTGAGCGTCATTAGCAACTGGTATAAGCCTAACCGCGACTCTGCATTGCTGGGGCGGCCCTCAAAACGTTATAATAGGCGATTAACTTTTTACGCCCCATCTTCCCACTTCTCAATGGGTGTTGCCGCTATGCTACGTATGGCCCAAGAAGCGCTTACGTTCGATGACGTACTCCTCGTTCCCGGCTTCTCCGACATTCTGCCAAAGGATGTCAGCCTCAAAACCCGCCTGACCCGCAATCTCTTCCTGAATATTCCCCTGCTTTCCGCTGCAATGGATACTGTAACTGAAGCGCGTCTAGCCATTGCGATGGCTCAGGAAGGCGGCATCGGCATCATCCATAAGAACATGACCATGGCGCAACAGGCCGCTGAAGTGCGCAAGGTGAAGAAGCACGAAAGCGTCATTGTCAAAGACCCGGTCACCGTTAGCCCCAAAGCCAAGCTGGAAGACCTGCTGGCGATGGCCCGCGAAAACGGCTTCTCCGGCTTCCCGGTGGTAGAAGGCGAAACCCTGGTAGGCATCGTGACCGAGCGCGACATGCGCTTCCAGCCCAACGTGGGCGACAGCGTTGCCGACATTATGACTCCCCGCGAGCGACTGGTAACAGTGAAAGAAGGCACCGACCTTGAAACCAGCAAAGCCAAGATGCGCGAACACCGCATCGAGAAAATGCTGATTGTCGATGACGCCTTCCACCTGCGCGGCCTGGTAACTTTCCAAGACATCGAAAAAGCCCGCACCTACCCGATGGCCGCTAAAGACAGCGACGGCCGCCTGCTAGTAGGCGCAGCGGTAGGCACCGGCCCGGAAACCCCGGACCGCGTCGCGGCACTGGCCGAAGCCGGCGTTGACGTGATCATCGTCGATACCGCCCACGGCCACTCCCAAGGCGTCATCGACCGCGTTCGCTGGATCAAAGAGCACTTCCCCGAGATTCAAGTGATCGGCGGCAACATCGCCACCGCCGCCGCTGCCAAAGCGCTGGCCGAAGCAGGCGCAGACGCCGTGAAAGTAGGCATCGGCCCCGGCTCTATCTGCACCACGCGTATTGTGGCAGGCGTTGGCGTACCGCAAATCACCGCCGTTTCCAACGTAGCCGAAGCGCTGAAAGAGTTCGACATTCCGCTGATTGCCGATGGCGGCGTACGCTTCTCTGGCGACTTGGCGAAAGCCATTGCCGCTGGCGCAAGCGCCGTGATGGTGGGTGGCCTGCTGGCCGGTACCGAAGAAGCGCCGGGTGAAGTGGAGCTTTACCAAGGCCGTACCTACAAAGCCTACCGCGGCATGGGTTCCATGGGCGCGATGTCCCAGAACCAAGGCAGCGCCGACCGCTACTTCCAAGACAAAGATGCCGGTGCCGAAAAACTGGTACCGGAAGGCATCGAAGGTCGCGTGCCTTATAAAGGCATGATGGGCGCTATTGTCCACCAGCTGATGGGCGGCCTGCGCGCCTCCATGGGTTACACCGGCTGCCGCGATATTCAAGAAATGCGCACCAAGCCCGAGTTCGTACAAATCACCGGCGCTGGCTTTAACGAGTCCCACGTTCACGACGTGCAGATCACCAAAGAAGCCCCCAACTACCGGGTGAGCTAACCAGCGCATTAAGTTACACGGCGGCGGGCATTGCCCCGCCGCTTGCTTTTTAGCCAATGCGGCCCGTTCCGCGTTATAGAGGCTCCGCCATGAGTGACATTCACGCCCATAAGATCCTGATTCTCGACTTTGGCTCCCAGTACACCCAGCTGATCGCCCGCCGGGTACGTGAAATCGGCGTATTCTCTGAAATCCGCGCCTTCGATATCACCGAAGAAGAGATTCGCGAATACAACCCTAACGGCATCATCCTGGCCGGTGGCCCGGAATCCGTCACCGAGCTGGATTCCCCCCGCGCCCCGCAGTGCGTGTTCGAAATGGGCCTGCCGGTATTTGGTATCTGCTACGGCATGCAAACCATGGCCGAGCAGCTAGGCGGCAAGGTAGAAGGCTCTAACCAGCGTGAGTTTGGCTACGCCCAGATTCGCCTGGACGCAGAAAGCGCGCTGTTCAAAGACATCAAAGACCACGTAGACGCCGCCACCGGCAACGCGCTGCTGGATGTATGGATGAGCCACGGCGATAAAGTCGCCAAAGCCCCCGACACCTTCACCGTGACCGCCTCTACCCCGAGCTGTCCGATTGCGGCCATGGCCTGGGAAGAGAAGCAGTTCTACGGCGTACAGTTCCACCCGGAAGTGACCCACACCCTGCAAGGCCAGCGGATTCTTGAGCACTTCGTGCTGGATATCTGTAAAGCCGAGAAGCTGTGGACGCCCGCGCAAATCATCGAAGACCAAGTACAGCGCGTACGCGAGCAAGTCGGCGACCGCCACGTACTGCTGGGCCTTTCCGGCGGCGTCGACTCTTCCGTTGTGGCTGCGCTGCTGCACAAAGCGATTGGCGACCAGCTCACCTGCGTGTTCGTCGATAACGGCCTGCTGCGTAAGAACGAAGGCGACCAAGTGATGGAAACCTTCGCCAAGCACATGGGCGTAAAGGTGATCCGCGTTGACGCCGAAGAGCTGTTCCTGGAGAAGCTGAAAGGCGAAAACGACCCGGAAGCCAAGCGCAAAATCATCGGCAACACCTTTATCGACGTGTTCGATGAAGAAGCCAGCAAAATCGAAGGCGTGGAGTTCCTGGCCCAGGGCACCATCTACCCGGACGTGATCGAATCCGCGGCCTCGAAAACCGGCAAAGCGCACGTGATCAAATCCCACCACAACGTGGGTGGCCTGCCGGAAACCATGAAGCTCAAGCTGGTCGAGCCGCTGCGCGAACTGTTCAAAGACGAAGTGCGCAAACTCGGCCTCGAACTCGGCCTGCCCTACGATATGGTCTACCGCCACCCATTCCCTGGCCCCGGCCTGGGCGTGCGGATTCTCGGTGAAGTGAAGAAAGAGTACGCCGACATTCTGCGCGATGCGGATGCCATCTACATCGAAGAACTGCGCGCCGCCGGTTGGTACGAAAAAACCAGCCAAGCCTTCGCCGTGTTCCTGCCGGTGAAATCCGTAGGCGTGGTTGGCGACGGCCGCCGCTACGAATGGGTCATCGCGCTCCGCGCCGTCGAAACCATCGACTTCATGACCGCCCGCTGGGCGCACCTGCCCTACGAGCTGCTGGAGAAGGTTTCCAACCGGATTATCAACGAGTTGGAAGGCGTTTCGCGGGTGACTTATGATGTGAGCAGTAAGCCGCCTGCTACGATTGAGTGGGAGTAGCCGGCAACGACGGGCACTCTCTGGTAACCGTCTGTCAATGACAGGCGTTCATTCAACCCGGCGCCATTGCCGGGTTGTTTGTTTTTGGACTTTGATTAATTACCTGGAATTACCCGGTTTTTCTATTTGAACCTCAGTGCATCCACCAGCAAGCGAAACAGCGGGGATGATTGACGGCGACTCGGGTAATACAGGTAATAGCCGTCATAGGTGGTAAACCAGTCATTCAACAGACTGACCGGTTTTCCGCTGTGCAGTTCTTCTCTCACCATTGCGGTCGGCGCCCACGCTGGAAAAATGCCCCTGTTACAGAACGTTCAGGAGAGTTTTTGGAACCGGGTGTCAGCCGCTCGAAACCGGAGTAGCCGACAAATTCCGCAATATGCCGCATTGCTCGACTGTCCGACGGTTTGAACAGCTGCGGCGCAGCATTCTCAGTTGCTCGTTCAGTTTGGTTAGTTCCTGGATACGCGCCTCCACCTGCTCGATATGCCTATCCATCATCCGATTCACGTCATCACATTGTGCGCCGGGGGAACGGCTTAATCCCAATAATTGCCGGATCTCCGGCAAACTGAGATCCAGGCTGCGACAGTGCTTGATGAACAGTAATTGCTCAACGGCAACTTCATCGTACAGGCGAAAATTACCTTCACTGCGTTCTGCGGAGGCAATCAATTGTTCCTTTTCATAATGCCGGATGGTTTGCACGGAGCAGCCAGTCACTTTCGACAGTTCGCCGATTTTTATCATCTCTCAATATTCCGATTGACTCTATAGTTGTTATAGAGTTTATAGTGACCGTCTGTACATTCTCAAGGGCTTTTTTCGATGTCTGACCCGTGTAATGACAACTGCCAGAGCAACAAGATTGCCAGTGCCCCCACTTCTGGGATAGCGAATACTGATACGGCTTTTCAACATGGCTATGTCAGTGACTACCGGGTACCAAAAATGGACTGCCCGTCGGAAGAGGGGATGATCCGCATGGCTCTGGACAGTATTGAGCCCCGGGTTTTACTGGAGTTCGATACACCGAATCGGAAGGTGCGGGTATTCCATGGCGACAATGGGGCTGCCATCGAGGAGAGGATGCGTTCCCTGGGGCTGGGTGCCACGCTCGAAAAAACCACCCCGGCGGGGGAAGAGGATTTAGTCCTGGCCAGGGAGAAGGAAGAGGCAACCGCCCAGGTCGAAGCCGGTATACTGAAGTGGTTGCTGGCCATCAACGGCGTTATGTTCGTGGTTGAACTGACGGTAGGCTGGCTGGCGCAATCCACTGGCTTGATAGCGGATTCTTTGGACATGTTTGCTGATGCCGCGGTCTATGGCGTCGCCCTCTATGCGGTGGCGAACAGCCTTCGCACCAAGCTGCGCGCGGCGCATTTGTCAGGCTGGCTGCAGTTGATTCTGGCGCTGGGAGTCCTGGCTGAAGTCGGGCGGCGATTTGTTTTCGGCAGCGAACCCGTATCCGCGTTAATGATGGGTTTTGGTCTTGTGGCCCTGGCGGCCAACGTCTGGTGTCTGGTGCTTATCGCAAGAAACCGGCACGGCGGCGCACACATGAAAGCAAGTTGGATCTTTTCCGCTAACGATGTCATCGCCAATGTGGGCGTTATCGTCGCCGGTGTATTGGTCGCCTGGACGGGTTCCCGTTATCCCGACCTGGTTATTGGTCTGATCATCGGGCTGATTGTGCTGAATGGCGCCCGGCGAATTCTGCAACTGCGCTATTAGTCTCTGGTCCTTTCTCGCTGCTCGGATTCATGCCGGCAAAATTCCGCGCCTGGGCGGCCTATTAAAATAGTCGCCGCTCTCGCCGATGCTTATGGAGAATTTTCTGTCAACCGTGCCCATAGGTGTGGGCATCCTTGTGCATGTGGTCCGGGTGCTCGAATTCCAGTGTTGAATGACGTATGTTGAATTCCTGCGCCAGAGCCTGTTTTATCCTGTATTTGATATTCTCAAGCTGATCCCATGCACTTTCCTCGATAATCACATGGGCCTCCAGCGAGGCATCGTGTTCGCCCATCTGCCAAAAATGCACATGGTGAAGGTCGATAACGCCTTCGATATTGGAGAGGGCAACAATGACGGCATCGGTATCGATGTCCACCGGGCTACCCAGCATGAGTGTTCTGATGGTGCCGCCGATTTCTGTCAGGCCCAGGTAGAGAATATAGCCCGCGATACCGATGGTGATGGCAGGATCAACCCAGCGCATGTCGTAGAGCAAAATAAGAGTCCCGCCAATGACCACGGCGACCGACGCGAGTGCATCCGACAGATTGTGAAGAAACAGTGCACGGATATTGACGCTGTCTTTCTGCATCGAATAGGTGAGCAACGCTGTCAAGGCGTCCACAGCCAGAGCGATACCACCAAGCCAGACGACCCACCAGCCCTTTACCTCTGGAGGATCGATTATCCGCATGCCACCTTCGTAAACCAGGTAGATCCCGATAATGATCAAGGTAGTGTAGTTGATGAGAGCTGCAACGATTTCAATGCGTCCGTAGCCAAAGGTCATCCTTGCGTCAGCCTGGCGGCGCGCAATTTTTTGCGCCGCGAACGCGATGACGAGTGCGGCCATGTCAGAGAAGTTATGCAAGGCGTCCGCGATAAGGGCGAGACTGCCGGCAAAGATACCTCCCCCAATCTGAGCCAGGGTCAGGATCCCGTTCGCCCAGATGGCGATGGCAACGCGTTTATCCTTGGTCTCGGGGGGTATATGCACATGGTCGTGACTCATTGGGTTAACCTAGTTGGTGGCTATTTATAAAGAGGCATCTGCTGTATTCAGCTTACTCTGTGCCTGGTCGCCTGTCTAGCGTCTCCCCACTTTTCCACAGGTGGTGCTGTAACTGCCTGAATAGCGTTGAAAATTTCAGTGCTATCAACGAGATCGGGGGCTTTCCCGCCGGTATCATGTTGTTACCCCTAACACCATGAACCAAAAGGAAAAC
>NZ_JBSXNH010000033.1:0-4063 GCF_056857535.1 Vreelandella sp. L-25 | reverse complement strand
GTGGCTGGTGAGGGTGCGGCGACTGGCGCGGAACTTTATGTTGGGCATGGCACTGTCTGGGTGAATGGCGATAATGGCTATATTGCCATGCAGGTCAGTGGGTTAGAAGTGCTTCCGGGGGCCGGTCTCACGGATTCAGGAATCTGTCCCGAGATGACTTTCATAGCGCTATTCGGCTGATCGAGGCTTATGTGTTCCGTCGTGCCGTTTGTGCCATCCCCACAAACTCGCTGAACAAGAGCTTTGCGACCTTTCACAAATCATTGCAGAAGAACCGTTACCTGGAGAGCATCAAGGCTCACCTGCTCGGTTTGAAGTCATACAGGCGTTTTCCGAATGACGAAGAGTTCAAAAGGGAACTGGCAGTACGCGATCTCTATAACTTCCGCAGTCGGAGTTACTGGTTACGCCGCCTGGAGAATTTCGAGCGCAAGGAACGGGTTCCGGTCGACGAATACACGATCGAACACATCATGCCGCAGAATGAGAATCTGTCTGCTAGATGGAAGGATGAGCTAGGTCCGGAATGGAAGCGTGTGCATGAAACCTGGCTGCATACGCTGGGTAATCTGACTCTTACGGGCTACAACTCAGAGTACAGCGACCGAGCTTTCATCGAGAAGCGCGATATGCAGGGCGGATTCAAACAAAGCCCTCTACGGCTCAACGAGGGCTTGGGAGCTGTAGAAGCATGGAATGAGGACTCAATTAAGAATCGGGCCGCCAAGCTGGCCCAGGAAGCGGTGCGGGTTTGGGCGGCTCCGGTATTGCCGGACGAGATCCTCGATACCTACCGCAACGTGGCCGTCAAACCAGAAGCCTACAACCTTGAGGATCACCCTCAACTCGCAAACGGGACCCCAATGCGCGCTCTATTTGAGCAGCTCCGAAAGGAAGTCCTGGCGCTCGACACGAGCGTCACTGAAGAAGTCCTCAAGCTCTATATAGCGTTCAAAGCCGAGACGAACTTTGTCGATGTGGTCCCGCAAAAGACCCGTTTGCGACTGTCTTTGAATATGCCGTTTCACGAGTTGAGCGATCCGAAAGGGATGGCTCGTGACGTGACCAACCTCGGACGTTGGGGAAATGGCGATGTGGAAGTAGGGTTTAGTGAGGAATCTGAGCTTGCCTATGTAATGGGGCTCATTCGACAGGCGTTCGAAAAGCAGATGGGGAACGATGCTGATTGAGCGGTGAGAACAGCGCCCCGACAACTGGGGCGGAAAGTAGTGGCTGGATGATGACACTGAGTGAGAGTTCTCCAACAGCGGTAGGGGACTCTCCTGGAGAACTTTCCAATCGCTACACATACCTATCTGATTTGGATAACTTTGAGCTCATTCCATGCGCTCTATTAGGCGGCCTCTTGGAGATATGATCTGCACATACGCTATTAATCTGGATAAGTTGTCGTCGGAATCCCAGTGCGTGAGTTTTCCAAATCAGGTGGAAACGACGGGCTCTTAGTCCAATAACCTCCATGCCAGTGTTTCTGAGCCTGACCCATTCCGAAGAGCCTCGAAAAGGACTCGTTGCTCATTTCTTAATGTTTTCCAGAATCGACGTTTACTTATACGACGTGGATGGGGCTCTGAAAGGGCCTTTATAATATTTTATTTCTCTCCCGAAATAATTGCGTGCAACTACTCAATCCTCTGTGCATAAACAACCAATCGGAGATGACGATCAGCATCGACGGTCATTGAAGTGTGTTCAAAAGAGATAGTCTCACTCTCCATTTTCATATCCCTGACACCTTGACACGGGGCGTCAACATCATGGCGATTCCACCATTGCCTGAAGTCAGGAGAAGCCTTCTGTAAATTGGTAACCAGAGCCTGGATATCCGCTTCTTGCGTTGCGTGAGCGTAGTCTCGCCTAAAACTGGATAACATCTGAGCCGCCTGATTGTCCCAGTCAACCAGACGTTCGCGGAGAGCGGGATCTGTGAATAGCATCCAAAGCAGGTTGCGTTGCCCAGGAGGATGGCGATTGAAGCCAAAAAGCCGGTCGGCCTCCTCGTTGAAAGCCAACACATCCCACCGTAGGTTAAGTACATAAGTGCCGTGAGGCGATAAGTCTCTCATCAGCCTCAATATTAAAGGCGGAACTTTACAGTAAGTCTTGCCAGGTTCCGGCGGCAGCCTGTCATGAGCGAGCAAAAACAGATGCCTACGTTCGGCGGCATCCAGTTTCAGCGCTTGGGCCAAGTTATCGAGAAACGAGGAAGACGTACTAATATCTCGCCCCTGTTCGAGCCATGTATACCAAGTGAGTCCCACCCCTGATAGAGCGGCAACTTCTTCACGCCGCAACCCTGGTGTCCGTCTACGCCCCCCACTAGGGAGCCCCACGTCTGTAGGAGCCAGACGTTCTCGCCGTGATTTCAAGAAAGCAGCTAGCTCCTTTCTTGTACGCTCTAACTTACTCATGTGTTTCCTGTTGCTTTTAGTAATAGCATAAATGGTTAAATTGTAACACCTTAATGCTGCTTATAGAATGACGGCTTTTCCACTAGGAGAGTCTATTTATGAGCTCAAATAATGAAATGTGCGTCCCAGAGAGTGCGCCCACGATCACGACAAACTCGAATTCACTCATAGTTTACTTAATTGCTTTAGGCGCTTTTGCGCTGGGTATGGCTTCTTATGTTACCGCTGGGTTAATACCTCTGATTGAACAGTCTTTCGGAGTCTCCGTTGGCGTGGCTGCTCAGCTTGTGACAGCTTTTACTCTCGCCTATGGCATTGGGTCACCGATCGTTGTGGCTTTGTTACCAGGAAACCGGCAACGAAATGGGCTATTAGCTGCGCTTGGGTTATTTGTTCTGTCAAACGCTGCGAGCGCACTATCCACAGACTTTTACTTTCTGCTTGCTTTCCGTGCCTTAGCAGGGGTTGGGTCCGGTGTTTATCTTGCAATGGGGATCGCGATCGCGGCGTCACTGTCATCCTCAGCTCGTGGCAAAGCAATAGCTATTATCATGGGAGGAATGGCGGCAGGTACTGTTTTGGGCGTTCCGGGAGGACTTGTACTGGCGGAAAAACTCGGTTGGGCCTCCGCGCTTTGGCTGGTGACATTACTTGGAATGATAGCGTTTCTCGGGTTGGCTTGGCGACTACCAGAGCTGCCAAGTTCAGATGCCGTACCGTTACGTAAAAAGTTGTCCTTGTTGGTAGATGGTCAGGTAATCGTGGTCCTGTCAGTATCTTTGCTTGCCGCTATCGCCAGTTTAGGGATGTATACCTTTTTGGCTCCTCTTATGTCTTCTTCTGAATACGGGGACGTTGACTCGATCACGCCGTTTCTATGGGTTTGGGGGATTGGAGGTGTGCTTGGCAGCTTCTTAGTAGGACCTCTCGCTGATCGCGTTAAAGGACCCCAGATGACATTGGCTATTATGTTAATTCTGGCAATATCTCTGGCTATTCTACCAGTAGTTGCGTCCTGGAATGCTTGGTTGGCAATGGTGCCAATCATTCTGTGGGGGGCCGTTGGATGGGCACTGCAGGTTCCCCAGAATAATCAGCTGATTCATGTGAGGGAATCTAAGGGTGACGGAAATCTAGCTGTAGCACTTAATGAATCGGCTTTGTATTTAGGAAGCGCTATTGGTGCTGCGGCAGGTGGTATGGCTCTGGCGATGGATTTACCGATCTGGGCATTGCCTGTTGGAGCGGGAGCTGTGGCTGTAATTGGAGCCGTATTGCAGTGTATTAACGTCCGTAGAATTGGTATCTAACTCTGATTTCCTCAAACCTATTCCTATCCTGGCTAGGATAGGAATAGTGGCTGTGAATCAAAATATGATTCTGAGTGCATATTCCGCCCTATCGTGACCGCCCATTCCGTTTGAACGTGACCGCCTATTCTGGATGATGGTGACCGCGCATTCCGTTTTATCGTGACCGATTTTGGGCAATTTTCCGGAATCGCTGGTCACGTTGCCGGAATCATCGGTCACGTTCCCCCGGAATCACATCCAACACGCTGGAATTCTTCAACTTTATTCGGCATACCCTTCTTTTTCATCACGAGGAAGTGCGGATGCCGGCTGCGAGGA
>NZ_JBSXNH010000032.1:0-5019 GCF_056857535.1 Vreelandella sp. L-25 | reverse complement strand
GTGTACCGTTAACTTCCTATGGCTTCCTTCAGACCCCACCGTTGGCCAGTGACGCCCTTGCCAGTCGGATTGTCTTCCCCTCAGTCGGGGTGACGCCACCTTCTTTCAGATGGCCGGGTTTGCCGGCTTCGCCGGGCAAACGAAAAATGCCAGTCAGGCTTAACTGACTGGCATTAGCCTTCGGGCCGCCTTTTTTGTTGCAATGCAGCACCAATAGGCTATTACTAGAGAGCGCCACCCCACATTTATTCACCAGGCAGCTCTCACTATGATGCGCGAAAACCAGCGCATGGTGACCGAAAAAATTGAGGCCAGCATAGAAGCTGGCCTCGTAATGCAAAAAGCGTTTTTCAGCGCGATGAGTGGTCAGTACGCACCCTGGTGGATTACCAGCCAGAAAAGCGATGAAACCCTACCATCTACGCAGTAGAACCAACTCACGACGCCTCTCCCGCTAACGGCGGTAGGTTACTCGTTATCGTCGTTGCTCTGCTCATCTTCACCGCTTTCAATCGCATCTTCAGCGCTGCCGGTACCACCCGTGCCACCTTCAGTATTTTCGCTATCGGCATCAGTACTACTGCTCTCTGTATCAGTACTGATGCTCTCCGTCTCAGCGCTGCTGCCCTCGGTGTCAGAGCCAGTGTTCTTTGCCTCAGTGCTGCTATCGACTTCGGCCGTGTCAGCGTCCTCTTCAGCACTAGACGCTTCCGAAGCCGACATATCAGAGGAAGGCTGCTCATCGCGCTGAACAGAGCCTGCCTTAATACCGTACTTCTCTTCTAGCGCCGCATCATCCAGCGCTTGGTGCTGCTCGCTATCGGCATTGGTCTCAGTTTCTGCCAACACGCTAGCCGCAGAGGCCATCAGCGCGGTACCAAATACAAATGAGAGTAACCAAGGGTTGAATCGCATATACATCTCCATTTTATAGTTATTGCGGCGTCGCCTAACCACTATAGCTCTTCTCCTAGCGATTAACATAGATTGCCTTAAAAACCGGGTAGTTAACTTAGTGATGACATGGATAAATGGCACCTAGAGGCGGGCTAACCGTAAAAAATTATAAAACAGCGTTCACAAAGTCCCAAAAATCTCGTTCAATAGCAGTCTAGTCGGCTTAATTAACGCGAGTAGCGCTTGTAACGCTGCAAGGAATTCCCATGCCGCTTCCACTTCTGCTGTTTGATTGTGATGGCACCCTCGTCGATAGCGAACCCCTGCTTGCTGAAGAGATGGCGCGCGGCCTCAATACGGTGGGCCTACCGTTTGCCTCCTCCGATTACCTAGGGGAGTTTCGTGGTGCCCGCTTCCGACGCATTGTGGCAGAACTTCAAACCCGCTACGGTGAAGTAGATGCGGACCGGTTAAACCGCATGGAACAAACCATGCGGGCCAATCTGGCAGACCGGTTAGCCAATGAGTTAACCACCATTCCCGGTGCCCGGGAATCACTTGACGCCCTATCACGCTACCCAAGCGCGGTGGTATCGAACGGGCCAGAAACGAAGATTCGCACCGCACTCAATGCCACAGGGCTTAGCCATTACTTTGCTCACCGTCTATTTAGTGGCTACACCGCTAACTGTTGGAAGCCAGAGCCCTGTTTACATCTTCACGCAGCCAGTATCATGGGGTTTGCGGCAAAAGACTGCATAGCGATCGATGACGCCTTAGTTGGCGTTCAAGCAGCTCTGCAAGCGGGCATGACAGTGATTCATTTGAATCGCTTCCCCGATGCCGAAGCAACACCGGAAGGCGCTATTATGATTAGCAACATGTACCAACTGCCTGCCGTTGTTGAACAACTGACCCACGAGCGATGGCAGGCCGCAATGCTTCATCACTCAACAGAGAAATAGTATGGCTTCATTACGTGATCAGCTAGGTGGCCTTGTTTACTCCACTGAGCATGGCAAAACTTGCCCCGACTGCCGAGCCCCTATTGATAATTGCTGCTGCGAAGACACCAGCGAGCAAGAGCGTCTTGCCGCATTAGATGGCATTGTGCGTATACGCCGTGAAACCAGCGGGCGTAAAGGAAAAGGCGTGACGACTATCAGCGGTCTCCCACTGGCCCACACAGAGCTTAAGACGCTGGCCAAAACGCTTAAACAACGCTGTGGTACGGGTGGTGCAGTTAAAGAGGGCGTGGTTGAAATTCAAGGCGATCATCGCGAAATACTTCGCGATGTCTTAACCTCAATGGGTTATCAGGTAAAATTAGCTGGCGGTTGATGCATCGCCATATAACACGATGCACGACCTTAAGCTCATGGCTAAAGGGCAAGTTACGACAATGGTTTGGTTGGAATACCTACTACCGCTCATCTTCTTGTTCCCCATGGCAGCCATGGGCGGCATTGTATTAGCCTTGCGTAGCCTTCACGATGCCCGCGTACACTCACCCTTTAATGCACCGCTGCGCGAACCTGGTCAGGCCCTTCGTCATAGGCTCGACCAAGCCTTTTCTAGCCTGTTCCTGAATGGCACCCTGGGGCCATTAGTCACGTTAGCGCCGCTAGTATATGGCATGGGCCGTATGCTGTTTGTCGATAAACAAGACTGGGTAGAGTGGGCGCTTTACGGCTTGCTAAGTACCATTTTGGTGCTGGCGTTTTCGCTGCTGCTAATACGTGACTACCAGCGCATTCGACGCTTAAAGCTGGGGCTTGCCTGCGAGTTGGCGGTGGGGCAGGAGCTGGAGCGCTTAGTGCGCCCCGAAGCGCACCCTTATTATGTTTTCCACGATGTACCTACCGACAGTTTCACTATCGATCATGTCGTCGTGACCCCTCATGGCGTGTTTGTGGTGGAAACCCGGGCAAGGGCGCTGGCGATTGGTACCGATGGCAAGGAGCTGAACTGTGTGGCGGTAGAGCGTGAGCGGTTACGCTTCCCCCACTGGCAGGAACGGCGGCCGCTGCATAAAACGCGGCAAGGCGTTAACTGGCTCAGCCAGTGGTTAGAGCGCCGCTGTGGTGTACCGGTGCCGGTCAAAGGGGTACTGGTGCTACCGGGGTGGGAAATTGATACCAGCGAGGCTTCACCGGATATCCTGGTGGTCAGTGGCGAGCAGCTTGCCAAACAGCTCACTGACATCACTCCAGGGCAGATGAGCGATGCCATTCACGATAAGGTCATCCACATTCTGCTGGAACGAGCACGGCTGATGGAGCTCAAGCATCTCCGCCAGCCGTCCGTTTAATGGATGGCTTAGTCGCCGCGTAAGCGGCCGCCCATCTCTTGAGCAAGATCGACTGCATAGTGGTCGGTCATCCCACCAATGAAGTCCAGCATTCGCCGGTAACTGTCATAGAGTGTCCATGAGGGTAGCGGTGTATTCTCACCAATTAACGCCAGCACCCGCTGGTGCTTGAAAGAGCTTTGCCCGGTGTGGTGCAGCTCATGGGCCGCACCGATAAACGCTTCTAACAGGATACCCAGCGTGGTGTAAGCACCAATCTCCAGCTTCGCCTTGCGCTCATTCTGGAAAATACGCTCACGAGCCAGCTGCTTGGCGGACTGCACACCCCAACCTAAATCCGGGTGACACAGCTCTAACAAGTCTTCGCTGAGGGTACCGCTGAGTAGCGCCTGCTCATGCTGTACAAATACAGCCCCCACATCGTTTACGGCCCGCTCCATAGCAGCGCCTCTGAGTAGGGCGATACGGCGGCGTTGCGAGACATTTTTACGCTGCATCTCGGCATACTCCGGTGGGAACTCACCGGCAATTTGACGCAGAATCTCAACCACTTCCTCGTAGCGAAGAATGCCCATCTCCAGACCGTCTTCCAGGTCTAGCAAGGCGTAGCAAATATCATCTGCCGCTTCGACAAGCCAAGCCAATGGGTGGCGACACCAGCGCTGCTCCCCTTGGGGAAGTAGCCCAACCGCATCTGCGACCTCTTTTAACAGCGCCTGCTCTGACTGGTAGCAGCCAAACTTACCCGCCCGGCCGCTATAGCGTACCGTCCATGGGTATTTCAGCAGCGTGCCGAGCGTAGCCGCCGATAAGCGCATGCCGCCGTTAAACTGGTTGTACTCAATCTGGGTAATCACGCGAAAGCCCTGAGCGTTGCCTTCATAGGTCAGCAGGTCTTCGCGCTCTGCCTCTGATAGGCCCTCCAGCAGGCCACTTCCCTGGGCACGGCGAAACCAGTCGCGTATCGCGTACTCACCGGCGTGACCAAAGGGCGGGTTACCGATGTCATGACCCAGACACGCCGTTTGCACAATAACGCCCAAATCAGCGGGGGTAATCCAGTCAGGGAGGCGGTCACGCAGCAGCTCGCCCACAATCATTCCAAGAGAGCGGCCGACACAGCCAACTTCAAGGGAGTGGGTTAAACGTGTGTGAATATGGTCGTTTTCAGTCAGAGGGTGCACTTGGGTTTTACGCCCCAAGCGTCGGAAAGAGCCGGAAAAGACAATGCGATCATGATCTTTATGAAAGGGGCTACGCCCAATTTCCCGGGTGCTATCTGTTCGTTTATCGTGAAGGCGTCGAGGGGAAAGTAACTGATCCCATTGCATTTGTGTCATAGCGCTCCTCCTTGGAGTTCACATTCTGACATAAAAACACGGACATAAAACGACACATAGAAAAACAAAAAACCCAGCCGATGGGCTGGGTTTTTTGCGGGATAAGTGCCTGACGATGACCTACTCTCGCATGGGGAGACCCCACACTACCATCGGCGCTAAGCGGTTTCACTGCTGAGTTCGGCATGGGATCAGGTGGTTCACGCTCGCTATGGTCGTCAGGCGTAACTGTAAATGCATACCATGCTGTGTTTTGTGTGCGTCTCTTACCAAGCCGTTTGATCGGCTCAGTACACGTATCCGGTTATCCGAGTGTTTTCACACTCATCGTTATCACGGCGACCAGACCCCTTGGGTGTTATAGGGTCAAGCCTCACGGGCCATTAGTACACGTTAGCTCAACGCCTTGCAGCGCTTCCACACCGTGCCTATCAACCAGCTGGTCTCGCTGGGCCCTTCAGGAGGCTCTAG
>NZ_JBSXNH010000031.1:0-3023 GCF_056857535.1 Vreelandella sp. L-25 | reverse complement strand
GTGGCTGGTGAGGGTGCGGCGACTGGCGCGGAACTTTATGTTGGGCATGGCACTGTCTGGGTGAATGGCGATAATGGCTATATTGCCATGCAGGTCAGTGGGTTAGAAGTGCTTCCGGGGGCCGGTCTCACGGATTCAGGGAAAGGTCAACGGTGCCTTGATGCTCCTGGGAATGACCTAAACTTCCGTCAGCGTACTTAACCCAGCCCTCCCATCCAAGGACTCTCGTAGTCTTTCCTCTAAGAATACGAAGCAATTCCATTGCATCGGCATACCCGACGACTATTTCATCCTCTACCGCTGATCTGTTTATTATTTCTTCGTAGCTATACATGACGGGGACACATTAACGCTTAAGCACAGCGGCGCGAGTTTACGAGCGTCCGGCGCCCGGTAGGGCGCGAACTGGTGCGTATGGTTACGTGTTTAATCACGACTCCGCCTCCCGTGCTTAATGTAATAATGAGGTATCGCTACTGCGCCTAAAAGCACCATGTACGATATCCACCAACCTCGGTTTTGTAGCTTCCGAAGACCGCTATCACGAATGCAAACTGCCAGTGTGATGACGGACATTAATAGCACTACTACCCATAAAGCATCTACTATTCCCTTTGGGACTACCCTTTCTCCCGAACCCCAATAATAGGGCACGTTCATATTGAAAGCGACAATATATGCTACCGCCAAAACGATCGTAACAATCAGTATCGTCTTCTCAAGCTTACTCATAGATACACGTAACAGTGATTATACGCCCTTCAACATAACACTATTTTCATCCGCTGCAATTCTGGCGGCCGCCGCTTTCAGGTCCGCTCTCTGACTCTGTGCCATCTCGACAAGCTGGCTGGTCGGAGGCAGGTCTTCGAGCGTCACATCAAGCTCGCCGGTCACCCCAACGGCATCGGAGGGGGACACCCCGAGCACTTCGGTAAGGTCAATTTTTGATTGCT
Source organism: Vreelandella sp. L-25 (assembly GCF_056857535.1). NCBI lineage: Bacteria > Pseudomonadati > Pseudomonadota > Gammaproteobacteria > Oceanospirillales > Halomonadaceae > Vreelandella > Vreelandella sp. L-25. The sequence continues at coordinate 2,067 of NZ_JBSXNH010000031.1, read as the reverse complement.
CGAGCTTTTGTTCCGCCGAGGCTTTTTGATTCCGGGCCCTGGCAAGCCCAATGACTGCGGTATTGAGATCAATCCGGGTTTGTTTACCCTGTTTTACGGACATTTCAACCAGGTCTTTGGTGCGTTGCATAAGTTCAACGGCACGGGTTGCGGTTTCCAACTCTTTCTGAGCCAGCAGTATCCGGAAATAGGCGGCCCGCACCCGCGCCTTGGTGGCTACCTTCAGGTATTCAAGCTCCTGTTGCCGGGACGTGAGATTACTCCGGGCACGCGACTGCCCAAGGTCGCCGCGATTACCCATCCAGATCTCCTGAGTAACCCTCACCCCATATTCCAGGGACTCGTCGGCCTGATCCGGGGCCTGACGGGCCCCCAACTCAAACTCTGGATTGCTCGGCGCCCAGCGGCTGGCATGATCAAGCTGTCCCTGCTGTATCGAGACCGCGGCCCGCCTCAAAGCCAATACCGGGCTATTCTCGAAAGCCATCACCATGGCCTGGTTCAGGGAAACAGCCTGGCTGGCTTTGGCCTGCTGATATTCTTTCAGCGACACACTCTCTTTTGCCTGGGCCGACACCATAGGAGAGACGGCCAAGGCTCCCGGAACTATCATCGCGCACAACAACAATCGTTTGTTCATTCAGTATCATCCTGGCTGTTTGACTGAGGTCAGTGAGTCAGCATTTTTGCGTGGGAATCTGGAACGACCTTACAGACAAACCTTTAATACAGTTTGAAATTCAGGCACCGGATAAGAAATGAGCTTTGGCGGCAGGGGGGGCAGAGGTAAGGGCGAGGATGTCGAGTCACCGGGCGTCAAGGCAGGCGCACGATGGTGGGTTCTTGCATGATAAATAAAAACCGGCCCGTCATTTGGGCCGGCTTTTTATTCTGGATCTGAATTGCTTGTGATCACTTGGCCGATCAGAAACTCCTGCTCCAACCCAGCCAGAACTTCGGATCATCCGAGTTGACAGAGCCAAGCGCGTCGGTTGACTCAATGTCCGCGTACTCCACGTTAACACTGAAAGAACCGAAGTTTCCCGCATCCTTTGTAACGTTGGCGGCGACGTGTGAATAACTTGCCTCGCCGACAGAAGCCTTGCCGTCATCAGCGAAGTCGTAATAGCCAAGCGTCACACCGGCACTGTAGCTGTCCTCCAGAGGCACCCCAACAGAGGCGTAGTAATAGGCATCCCCCTGCACGAACACCCCATCACCACTGGTGTCGCTGTTGATCGTGTAGGCCAGGCCGATGGCCGCAATGCCATAACTGATCTCGCCGTACAGTTCGCCGAAGTCGATGGAGTCCGGCGCGTCAGGATACGCATAATAAATGTACCCAACGTCATAACCCAGTTCTTCCACAGAGCCGGAGAATCCGGCATAAAGATCAAGCTCATAGCTGGTGCCGTCACCAAAATCGACATTGGAACCCCAACCACCGGCGTAGAAGCCCGACGCATGCTCATAATCCAACCCTCCCTGGACAGCCGCAGCCCCGTCTGTCTGGGTGACGCCCCGGAACAGATAGTTGCTGCTGGCGCTCACATTTGAGCTGACGTCAGCGCTAACAATGGCGGGCGCAGCCTGAAGTGCTGCAAGCAAAGTGATACTGATAAATCCGGATTTGGTGAAAAACTGCTTCTTCATAATGGATACCTTCGGTTGGGTTTCATTGCTCCAAATATGATTTAGCAAAATTCCTGCCACATCTTATTTATTCTTGTTTATCATAATTATAGAGACAAATCGGCGCATTCTGAGCTTGCCCCCGAAAAACGACCGCAACACCTAGCGCCCCAGAACCTGTCACCGGCCCGGACCAGCGCCCTGTTTTGATGCATTCTCTGTAACCATTCTCCTGAATCCGTGAAGCCGGCGCCGACACTTTCCCTATCACCGCCAGCGAGCACTTTTTGATCATTCGCCCGTGCAAGTTGGCTTTCGCAAGCCCGTTATTGCCAAAACCCACCGTGCTGATCGGTGCTGACGGCCCGTTTTGTCATGCCTTTCCACCCGCCAGGCACGACATATCTGGCGATCGCGTGTCGCTTGGAACTGCTT
>NZ_JBSXNH010000030.1:0-48692 GCF_056857535.1 Vreelandella sp. L-25 | reverse complement strand
GTTTTCCTTTTGGTTCATGGTGTTAGGGGTAACAACATGATACCGGCGGGAAAGCCCCCGATCTCGTTGATAGCACTGAAATTTTCAACGCTATTCAGGCAGTTACAGCACCACCTGTGGAAAAGTGGGGAGACGCTAGTCCTTTCAGGGGTTACTCGTCAGGGTGAAACTCTAACGAGACCGAGTTGATACAGTAGCGCAAACCGGTGGTGTCAGGAGGTCCATCGGGAAAGACGTGGCCCAGATGAGCGTCGCAGTGCGAGCAGACCACTTCGGTGCGAATCATGCCGTGGGAGGTGTCGCGGTGCTCCTCGACGCAGCGCGTTCCTAGCGGCCGGTCAAAGCTTGGCCAGCCGCAGCCCGCATCGAACTTATGCTCATTCTCGAACAATGGCGCGTGGCAGCAAACGCAGTGATAGATACCTTGGGCATCGCTCACTTGGTAGTCACCGGTAAACGGCCGTTCGGTGCCTTTCTCCCGGGTAACCCGGTACTGCTCGGGAGTAAGCTGCTTGCGCCACTCGTCGGGGGATTTTTCAATTTTCGCCATGGGAATCTCCTCTCCCTCTGGTTACCGTTAATCAGAGGCTTACTTGGCAGACTAGCCTATCACCATTAGGCCTTCTTATGGCTAATGACAATAGGCTGCCTGCCCAAGTTCAGCATGTGCGAAAGTGACAAAATCCGCCAGTGGGCTTTATACGCTTGCAGCACCGCCGTTGCTGCGTGGGTCGTGAGCGCTCTCAATCAGCCCGTCTGGGTGGCGCACAATGCCGCCTGCGTGGCCCATGGTGTCGCTGAAGGCCTCTGGCAGTACTTCTACGTCGTGGCCTGCGGTGGCAAGTGCGGTCACTAAACGGTCATCAAAGCGCTCTTCTAATTTCAGGTTGGTGCTGGACTCTCCCCAGGTGCGGCCTAATAGCCAGCGTGGAGCGGTAACTGCCTGCTGCAGCGGCATACCGTGCAGCGCGTAGCGGGAGAACACCGCCGCCTGGGTTTGCGGCTGGCCTTCGCCGCCCATGGTGCCGTACACCATCGCGCGCCCATCGTTAAACAGCGCCAGCGCCGGGTTAAGCGTGTGGAAGGGTTTGCGACCAGGGGCTAAGCCGCGTAAATCGTCTGGGTTGAGAGAAAAGCTAATGCCTCGGTTTTGCCACAGCACGCCGCTTTCAGGCAGCACCACGCCGCTACCAAACTCCCAGTAGATGCTCTGAATAAAGCTCACCGAGCGGCCTTCGCTGTCGACGGTGCCCATCCAAATAGTGTCGCCGGGAGCGGGTTCATAGGGCCAAGGCAGCGCCTGGGTAGGGTTAATTTCGGCGGCTTCTGCACCAATACGCTCTTCGCTGAGCAGCTCCTGCAGCGGCGTGGGCACTCGGTGTGGGTCGGTGACGTAGTGGTCGCGCAGCATAAAGGCGCGTTTGGTGGCTTCAATTAACCCGTGCAGGTGGTCAAAGCCGTTGGGCTCGGCGGCTTTAATGCGCTCGTAAATGCCCAAAATCATCAGCGACGCCATGCCTTGAGTAGGCGCGGGCAGGTTATACAGTGTTGCGTCGTTGAGGTGCACGTGCAGCGGTGTGACTTGCTGAGCGCGGTAAGCGTGAAAATCGGCTAAGCGTAGTGGGCTGCCGAGTGCCTCCAGATCCTTCGCCATGCTAGCGGCGAGTTCACCCCGGTAGAAGTCTTCCAGCCCGGCGCTGGCGAGGCGTTTCAACGTCTTCGCCAGGCGGGGCTGCCGCAAGCGCTCGCCTTCACGGGGGACTTGACCGTTAAGCAGCAGGGCCTCGCTAAAGCCGGGGCTTTGGCTCAGGCGTTCCAAGTGTTTGGCGGTTAGGTTTTCCTGGCTTTGAGAAACCGCAATGCCCTCATCGGCGTGACGAATAGCGTCCGACAGCAGCGTGGTCAGCGGTAGCGCGTTACCCCAGCTAGCCGACACGTTGAGCGCCTCTTGCCAGCCGCTAATGGTGCCCGCCATGGTAAGCGCGGCTTTCGGGCCGCGTTCAGGGATCTGCGATTCACCGGCATAAAAATCGCCGTTGGCGAGTTGCGCGGCGGGGCCGCAGGCATCAATGGCCACCGGCGCTTTACCGGGCTCATGAATCAGCCAAAAGCCGTCGCCCCCCAGGGCGTTCATGTGTGGGTAGACCACGGCGATGGCCGCTGCTGCCGCGACCATCGCCTCGACGGCATTGCCGCCCTGTTTTAATACATCGCGACCGGCGCTAGCGGCAAGGTGGTGCGGCGCAACACAGCTGCCGCCGTAACTACGTTGGGTATGGAGCATTGAAAAGTCCTTTGTTATTGGTTGTGGTTACCAGCCAATGGCATTGGGTAGCCACGTGGCAATGCTTGGAAACATAAACACTAGCGCCACGGCTAAAAACTGTAGCCCGATAAACGGCAGCGCCCCTTTGTAGATATCCAGTGTGGTGACTTCTTTGGGAGCGACGCCTTTCAAGAAAAACAGCGACCAGCCAAATGGCGGGGTAAGAAATGAGGTTTGCAGCACCAGCCCCACCAAAATGCCCAGCCACACCATATCCACGCCCATCTGCACAAAGAAGGGCAAGAAGAGCGGTAGGGCAATATAGCTAATCTCAATCCACTCCAGGAAGAAACCAAGCACAAACATCAGTAGCAGCATAAACAGCAGGGCGCCAAGCTCGCCACCGGGTACCCACTCAAACATTCGTGCGACCAAATGCTCGCCCCCCAGCCCGCGGAAGGCGAGCCCAAAGACCTGAGCGCTGATCAAAATAAAGAACACCATGGCTGAGATCACGAGGGTGGCTTTAGCCACTTCACTCAACAGCGGCACGGTGAGGCGGCCCGAGCAGGCGACAAACACTAGCGCTCCCAGCGCGCCCATGGCGGCGGCTTCCGTGGGGGCGGCAATGCCGCCAATAATGGAGCCCAGTACGGCAAATACCAGCCCCACTGGCGGGCCTACCACGGTGATCACCTTGAACAGTAACTGCTTTTTGCTGAGCTGGGCGCGCTCTTCAGCGGGAATGGGAGGCATCATGCCGGGGTAAAGCTGGGCCACCACTAAAATCGCCACGATATAGATACCGGCCAGCGCCAGCCCGGGCACCATAGCGGCGGCAAACATCGTGCCGACCGATTCACCCAGAATTTCGGCCAGTAGAATCAGTACCAGGCTAGGGGGAATAATTTGCCCCAGCGTGCCTGAGGCACAAATCATGCCGGTGGCTAAGGTTTTAGGGTAGCCCCGGCGTAGCAGGGTGGGCAGCGTAAGTAGGCCCAAAGTGACGATAGTGGCGCCCACAATGCCCGTGGCGGCCCCTAGCAGTACGCCAACAATAATAATCGCCACGCCCATGCCGCCGGAAAGCCCGCCGAATAAGTGGCCAATCACATCAATCAGCTCTTCGGCCAGTTTCGACTTCTCTAGCATGACCCCCATAAATACGAATAGCGGTATCGCCATAAAGGTGTAGTTCGTCACTACCCCATAAATGCGTGACGGCAACAGGTTGAACAGCATTGGGCCAAAGCCCAAATAGCCAAACACAAAGGCGGTGACGGCAATGCTGATGGCCACCGGTATACCAATGATAAGCAGCACAAAAAAGGCGGCGATCATACCGATCGCGAGCCACTCATTAGGAGACATGCGTTATTCACCTCGGCTTGATAGGGCAAACCCTTGGCGCAGCGCGTGGGCGAGGCCCTGCATTGCCAATAAGAGAAAGCCAAAGGGGATCAGAGCTTTGAGCACCCAACGAAGTGGCAGGCCGCCAGGGTTGGGAGAAGCTTCGTTACGTAGGTAGGACTGTTCCACCCAGGGCAGAGTGAGCCAAGCGATATACAGCCCCATGGCGAGCAGCAGCAGGCCGCCAATCACTTCAATTACCCGCTGTAGCGCCACTGGGAAGCGCTCATAAAACACGTCGACCCGCACTTGTTCGCCCATAAACAGCAGATACGACATACCAAACAGAGCAATGGGGGAGATTAAGTGCCACTGCAGCTCTTGAAGCCATACGGCGCCAATGCTGAAAAAGTAGCGCATCACCACATCGCCCGCGACCAGGGCCACTAGTACCACGCAGGTCCAAGCGGCGATCCAGCCAAACAGCCGGACCACCGCCTCGATCCCGTGGACAACACGTTCCACGGCTTGCATATCACACCCCAATAATGTCGTTTAACCAGGCACGTTCGCTGGCGCCTGCCCAGCGGTCATGGTTGGCCTTAAAGGCCATGTAGCTATCATGTACTTTGCGCACTAGTGGGTCGGCGTTGGCTTCGGTGGCGAGCGTATCCATAGTGGCTTCGCGCAGGGCGTTCACTACGGGTTCCGGAAGCATGCTGGCGGTCACGCCGTGGTTATCAACAAGGTCGGTCATCGCTTCGCCGTTCACCGCTTCTGACCACGTCACGCTTTCCAGGCAAGCTGCCATACAGGCGCTCTTCACGATCATCTTCAAGTCATCAGGCAGTTCGTCCCAGTGCTGCTTGGAAATCAGCAGCTCGCCGGTGGTGGAAGGTTCGTGCCAGCCGGTGGTGTGGTAGAACTTGGCCGCATTTTGCAGCCCCATACGGCGGTCCTGGTAGGGGCCAACGAATTCAGCGGCGTCAATCACGCCACGCTCCAGGGCTGGGAAAATTTCACCGCCGGGCAGTACGCGGGCATCGACACCCAGGGCTGAGTACACCTTGCCCGCTAGACCGGGTACGCGCATGCGTAGGCCGTTCAATTGGCCGATGTCTTCAATCGGCTCACGGAACCAGCCGGTCATCTGCACGCCGGTGTTGTTGAGCGGCAGGGCGATCATGCCGTAGGGCGCATAGACCTCTTCCCACAGCTCTAAACCGCCGCCGTGGTATAGCCAAGCCATGTGGCCCATAAAGCTCATGCCAAAGGGCACGGTGGTGAAGTACTGGGCAGCGAACGTGGTGCCCGACCAGAAGTAGCTGTTAGCCGCGTTCATTTGAATGGTGCCGCTTTGTACGGCTTCAAAGCCTTCCAGTGCAGGAATCAGTTCACCCGCTGAAAAATGCTGGATGTTTAAACGCCCGCCAGACATGGCGTTAATTTTGGCAATCACATCGGTGGGGCTGCCAGGGCCTTCTACATAGAAAGGTGAGCCGGGGCTGTAGGCGTTAGTCATGCGCCAGTTAAATCGTTCGGAAGACTGTGCTTTTGCAATAGAGGGCGCGCCCAGCACCAAGCCGGCGGTGGAGGTGAGCGCAGCGGTAGTGAGGAATTTGCGACGAGTAAAAGACATAAGGCACCTCAAGCAGTCAGGGGTAAGCATGGGTTGGTAGATGAGTCACGCCGTTTGATCACCAATGAAGTTGCAAGGGGTGTGCCAAAAAATCGATTTTATTTTAAATGAAAGATTTTTGGCGGTTTGTCGTTGCTTTTCAGACCTGCGGTGAGGCCTTAACAGCGTGCCGATGAGGTATATAAGGAGCGCGATAGGGGAGCGTTATAGGAAAGAAGTGCCTGAGACGCGGGCAGAGTAGCCATGCGTGCACCGCGATGAGGCGATAATTAGCCTAAAAGGCGTGCTCTGGCACTAAGTTTGCGCATCGCCTAGACGCATCGCTAGAGTAGGGGCGTATTCTGCAGGCGGCACCTGGGTGTTGCCACGCAGACAAGGGGGCAATAAACGTTTCTATATCAGAGTGCTTGACAGCTAGATGAGGTCTGGGTAACATACGCGCCACCTCGACGAGGCAATGAAACGTCCCATTCGTCTAGTGGTCTAGGACACCGCCCTTTCACGGCGGTAACAAGGGTTCGAACCCCTTATGGGACGCCACTTAAATCGTTAAGGTATCGGAGTTGCGGGAATAGCTCAGTGGTAGAGCATCGCCTTGCCAAGGCGAGGGTCGAGAGTTCGAATCTCTTTTCCCGCTCCAGTACGTCCCATTCGTCTAGTGGTCTAGGACACCGCCCTTTCACGGCGGTAACAAGGGTTCGAACCCCTTATGGGACGCCATTCCGATGGTGAGAAGTTTGTAGAGTGAAAGCTTGTTAAGCGGGAATAGCTCAGTGGTAGAGCATCGCCTTGCCAAGGCGAGGGTCGAGAGTTCGAATCTCTTTTCCCGCTCCAAACAGCAGATACGTCCCATTCGTCTAGTGGTCTAGGACACCGCCCTTTCACGGCGGTAACAAGGGTTCGAACCCCTTATGGGACGCCACTCACTTTATGAAGTATCGCTGTATTGTTTGCGTTGCGGGAATAGCTCAGTGGTAGAGCATCGCCTTGCCAAGGCGAGGGTCGAGAGTTCGAATCTCTTTTCCCGCTCCATGCAAACCCCCTTTCTAAAGTTCTGCTTGATCCCCAATCTAGTTATTGCCATTTGCCGCTGATCAATAGCGGTGTTTTTGTGTGCGTGCCGTTTGGGCGGCGGTGGCTGTTTGCTGCACCATTGAGGCGTTGTCTTGGGCCGCCTGATCTAACTGGGCGATGGCCACATTAATTTGCTCAATGCCACGGGTTTGCTCGTGGGTGGCGGCGGTAATGTCTGAGAACAGGTCGTTTACGCGCTGAATTCGCTGATCAATATCCTGCATACGCTGCTTGGTGGTATCTACCAAGGCGGCACCATTGCTGACCTGCGCAAAAGCCACTGCCGGTTTGCTGCGTATTATCCAGAATGGTTTGGAAGATCAGCGTCCCTATCGGTTAGGCTCGCTTATATGGTCAGCATGTTCCCTTGAAGTGCCGCTGCCTGGGCAGGCGGGCGCTAGGCTAATGCTAAAGTATTAATCGAGGCGCTATCGCAGCAATAGCGTGGCAAAGTATCACCTAATGTAGTGCTAAATAGAGAAAAATCAGGGGCATGGAAGTGGTGGTTCAGAGGTTATAAGCCGCAAACTTGAAAAAATATATGCATGCCCTGATATCCTCCCTTCTAGCTCTTTTTGCTCCCCACTTGCTGACAGGACATATTCATGGCCGAACCGGCATTGTCGATCCGTGGCCTTACCAAGGTGTATGGCAACGGCTTCCAAGCGTTAAAAGGTATCGATTTAGACGTCCAGCAGGGCGATTTTTTTGCGCTGTTGGGCCCCAACGGCGCAGGAAAGTCCACCACCCTTGGCGTCGTTTGCTCGCTAGTGCAGAAAACGGCGGGTAAGGTGTCGATTTTTGGAATCGACATTGATAAAGACTTCGCCAAAGCGAAATATCAGCTCGGCGTGGTGCCGCAGGAATTCAACTTCAACCAGTTTGAGAAAGTGCTGGATATCGTGCTGGCCCAGGCAGGTTACTACGGCATGAAGCGCAGCGAAGCGTTGCCTCGCGCCAAGCAGCTGCTGACCGATTTAGGGCTGTGGGAAAAGCGCAACGGCAGTGCGCGAATGCTCTCAGGAGGTATGAAGCGCCGCCTAATGATTGCGCGTGCCTTGATGCACCGACCCAAGTTGCTGATTCTCGACGAGCCCACTGCCGGGGTCGATATCGAACTGCGCCGCAGCATGTGGGAGTACATGCGCCGCATTAACCGCGATGAAGGCACCACGATCATTCTGACCACGCACTACCTCGAAGAAGCCGAGAGCCTGTGCCGCAATATCGCCATCATCAACCATGGCGAAATTGTGCGGAACACCAGCATGCGCGAGCTGCTGGCGGAACTGGACACCGAAACCTTCCTACTGGATATCGCCGAGCCGGTTGCGCAAGTGCCCACCATTGAAGGCTTTGAGCTGCAGCAAATCGAGCCCTCCCAGCTGGCGCTGGTGATTCATCGTGGCCAGCAGTTGAACGATGTATTCAGTGCGTTAAGCGCGCAGGGCATTCAGGTCGTCTCGATGCGTAACCGTGCCAACCGCTTAGAGGAGATGTTTGTTTCCATGGTAGAGAGCAGTCAGCAGGCCATCGACCAGCGTGAAAAGCAGGAGGCCCGCGCATGAATGCAATGCAAACCCTCGTGGCTTTATGGACGCTAGTGCTTAAAGAGATCAAGCGCTTCACCCGAATCTGGCCGCAAACCCTGCTGCCACCGTCGATCACCATGGCCATGTACTTCATCATTTTCGGCAGCCTGATCGGCTCGCGCATTGGTGATATGGACGGCTTCAGCTATATGGACTTCATTGTGCCAGGGCTGATCATGATGTCGGTGATCACCAACAGTTACTCCAACGTGGCCTCTAGCTTTTTCTCCAACAAGTTTCAGCGCTCCATTGAAGAGATGATGGTGTCGCCGATGCCGAATGGTGTCATTCTTTCGGGCTTTATTTTGGGCGGAATGGCTCGTGGCTTGGGTGTGGGGCTGATCGTGACGCTGGTGTCGCTGTTCTTCACCCGCTTAACGATCGAGCATCCGCTGCTCACGATATTGGTAGTGGTGCTGACCTCGGCGCTATTCTCCATCGGCGGCTTTATCAACGCGCTGCTGGCGAATAAGTTTGACGATATCTCCATCGTGCCGACGTTCATTCTGACCCCGCTGACCTACTTGGGCGGCGTGTTCTACTCGATTTCGATGCTGCCGGATTTCTGGCAGGGCGTCTCGATGCTCAACCCGATTCTGTATATGGTGAACGTCTTCCGCTACGGCTTTTTGGGCGTTTCTGATATTCCGGTAGGCTGGGCATTAGCGGCTATTTTCGCCTTTATCGTCGTACTGTTTATGGTTGCACTGACCATGCTAGAGCGTGGCAAAGGCATACGTAGCTAGGGTCGCCTTCACAGCCTTGATTGAAATACCCTTATAAGATGGCACGACTAAGAGAGTTTTCATGGTACACCGCCCCGATACCTTAGAACATGCGCCCTTGGGGCGTGATTCCGCTTACCCAGAGCAGTACGATGCGGGGTTGTTGTATCCGATTCCCCGTGCTGCCAACCGCGCGCCGCTGGGTATTGAAGAGGGCGCGCTGCCGTTTGTCGGCGAAGACGAGTGGCACGCGTTTGAGGTGTCCTGGCTCAACGGCCGCGGTAAACCGATTGTCGCCGTGGCACGCTTCCGTCTGCCAGCCAGCTCCCCGCATTTGATTGAATCCAAATCCTGGAAACTCTACCTCAACAGCCTCAACCAAACCCGGTTTGCCAGCCAAAACGAGGTAGAGGAGACGCTAGTGCGCGACCTCAGCGGCGCTGCCGGTGCCAGCGTAAGCGTCGAGCTGCTGGGGGTAGACGATAGTGAGCTGGCCCCCCAGCGCCTGCCGGGGGAGTGCTTAGACGACCTGGATATCGAGGTTAGCGACTACACGCCAAGCGCCACGCACCTTACTACCAGTGATGAGATCATCGAAGAGACGCTGCATTCGCATCTGCTAAAATCCAACTGCCCGGTGACCGGTCAGCCGGATTGGGGAAGCGTCTTGATTCGCTATAAAGGCCCCAAGCTCGACCGAGAAGGGCTACTGCGCTACCTGATTGGCTACCGGCAGCACCAGGATTTTCACGAGCACTGCGTCGAGCATATCTTCACTGATTTAATGCAGCAGGCGAAGCCGGAAGAGTTGCTGGTGTTGGCGCGATACGTGCGTCGTGGCGGCTTGGACATCAGCCCTTGGCGTGCCACACCGGGCTTGGCACCCCCTAGCCCGCTGCGCCTGGCGCGCCAGTAACGCTCACCAAAACGGATAAGGAGTCACCATGGACGCCCTCACGCTGCTTCACGAACGTAGCTCCATGGGCAAGCTCGCTGAGCCTGCCCCCAGCGCCGACCAGCTCAGCGCCATATACCAAGCGGCCCTGCGTGCCCCTGATCACAAAGAGCTGCGCCCGTGGCGCTTTATCGAGTTCTCCGGCGAAGGTCGGGAGCGCCTGGGCGAGCTGTTTGCTGAAGCCGAATTTCAGGAAGACCCCCACGCCAGTGACGACACGCTAAACTCCGCGCGCAAAAAGCCCCTGCGCGCACCGATGATTATCGCGGTGATTGCCAAGGTGACGCCGGACCTTCCCAAAGTGCCGAAAATCGAGCAGGTGATTTCAGCAGGTTGTTCCGCTCACGGCATTTTGCTGGCGGCCCACGCGCTAGGTCTAGGGGCCATGTGGCGCAGCGGAAAATACGCGTTTGATCCCGTGGTGCGCAAAGGCCTGGGTCTGGATGAAGATGACGAAGTCGTTGCCTTTATCTATTTGGGCAGCCTAGCGGGTCGCCACAAGCCAGTGGCAACCCACAACAGCGCGGATTTTGTCGAGCATTGGGATTAAATCTACGCCCCTGTAATGCCAAGGAAGTCGCCATGAGTCAGCCCCGCCAACCCGGCATTCCACATCCCCGCTTACCGCTACCGGAAGGCGAGGAGGACCTGGCCGCCTTTCAGCACTGGCTGGAAGCGGCCATTCCCATGGTGGAGGCACTTGGCATTACCCGCATGAGCCAAGCCAACGGCGCGCTCACGTGGCAACTGGCGCTCACACCTAACCTCAACGACAAAGGCACCGGCTTTGGCGGCGCGCTGAGCGCACAAGCCACGCTACAAGGCTGGTGCTGGGTCACTCTCTGGCTTCGCCAGCAGGGCAGGGCGCAGGATGTGGTGGTTGCTGAAGCCAGCCAACGCTTTCTTGCCCCGGTCACGGGTGATTATCGCATGACTTGTGCCCCTAGCCATCCGGATGGCCCTGCACAGCTTGCTGCTAAACTCAGTGAACGAGGTAAGGGCAGCATCGAGCTAACCCATCAGCTCTACTGCGGAGATTCGCTCTGCCTAGAAGCCATAGGCCGCTACGCCGTGCTGCCAAACGCCTAGGCAGGAAAAGGCTTGCTATTTCACGGCTTAGACCATAGAATATGCGCCGTTCTGTTGAGAAAGGCAGCGCCTAACAGCAGAGCTAAAATGTGGAGAGGTGTCCGAGTGGTCGAAGGAGCACGCCTGGAAAGTGTGTAAGTCGAAAGGCTTCGAGGGTTCGAATCCCTCCCTCTCCGCCACGAAATATAGAAGGGGAATCAACATCTTATGTTGATTCCCCTTCGTCGTTTCTGGGCTTTGGGAGCGGTTTTGGGAACAAGCCTGGGAATGCTAAAGATCTAGCTGCTTCTCGATGAGCGCTGGGATGTCCGGGCCGTCGCTGCGTATCCACTTGCCGTAGCGGCGCTGAATCATGGTGATCGTGGCGTGGCCAACGTGGTTGGAGATCCAGTGCAGCGGCACCACGCCGAGGGAAAGCAGCTGGCTGATAAACGTGTGCCGGCACTGGTTAGGGCCACGGTAGCGAACGCCAGCGCGTTTGAGGTGGGTTTTCCAGAAGCGCTCACGAATGGCGTTCTCGTAGAACGGCTCATTGTTACGGGAATTCAAAAACACCAGGCGTAGCTTCTCTTTTCGCACCGTCCGGTTATCCCGATCGACCACCTCGTAAACGCGCGGCTCCAGTTTGCCGGTGATGGCATACTGAGCCTGCAGCGCTTCCCGGGCAGGTTTGAGCAGATGATGCACCCGGGTAGAGCGCTTGGTTTTCGTCACCTTGAAACGCCCCCGCACGACCGCCCGCCGATAGCGAATAATCCCCTTATCCACATCCAGTATGTCTTCCCAGGCAAGCGCCTGCGCCTCTGAAATGCGTGGCCCATCGAACAGGGCGAACTTGATCAGGTTCAGTTCCTGCTCGCGTGTGGTTGGCGTGTCCAGGATCAGCTTGATCTCGCTGCGCGTGAAAGGGTCGGGATCTTCATCATCCGGCAAGCGAATAGTGATGCCGCTGGTAGGGTCGAACGACTTCTTATTGCGCGTGGCATAAAGCCGAAAGGTTTGCCGCATGATGCTGACGATCTCTTTGATCGTCTTGTTGGCTAGCGTGGCCGAGAGCTCCTTTTGAATCCAAGACTGCAGCTCGATGTGGTCGATCGCATCCGCCTGCGCCTCGCCCCACTTCGGCCTAACGTGGGTTTCAGCCTTGGAAAGCACACCGCGATAGCTGGAATACGCCAGCTCGTTTTTCTTGATGGCCAGCCACAGATCCAGGTAGTGACCGAAACGGTTCTCAGCCAGGCGCCTGGAGTCAGGAAAGTGGCGAGCGTAGTCGAACGTGCCGGCCTCTATCTCGTAGTTGATGATGGTCGCCAGGCGCTTCGCATGTTCGATGTTCTTCTCAGTCGCTGCACCAGGCAGCGGCTCGCGGCACAGCTCCCCCTCCCAGCGGAAATAGATACGCACGGCGTTGCCGCGAACTTCAACCCCATCAGCCATGAAGCCCCCTTTGTTAAACTGTAAATATAAACAGTATATTTCAGTTTGAAAGAGAGCGAAACGCTTTGATTTCTTATACCGTTATTTTAAGCCTTGGATAAAACGCCGCGCTAGGCGGCGTTGTGACTTATCACTCTCCTCGTTTAGAACTCCTGGCCGCTATGCAGTCAGCGATCCATTCCTCGATATCAGACTCCAGCCAAGCGACACTTTTGCCACCGATGAGCACCGGTGCCGGAAAGGTGTTCTTTCTGATGCCATCGTAAATCGCTGAGCGGCTTTTGCCTGTGCGGTTTTCTACTTCCTTTCGACGTAGCAGGCGGTTACCTGTGGTGGGTGTTGTCATGGTTGATGACCTCCTTGCTGCTTCCAATCCAGGAAGCGTTGGCGAATGCGGCGGAACGTGGCCGCCGCGGTGACATGGTGATCTAATTCCGCCCGGCTCTGGATCTCGCAAGCAGCACAAAGCCAGTCGCGGGCGTCTTCGGTGTTGTGGGTGCCGTCGGGCAGTTGGCTCTCGGTCATGCCGTGCTTGGCGCGCCGGCGACGGTCGAGGTAGAGCTGAAACTGCGCGTCCTGGCACAACATGGCGGCTTGCCGGGCAAGCTTGCCGCCCTTGGTGCCATTAGCACTCATTGGAGTGTGGCTCCTGTTTTGCTGCAGCGGGCTCTCCACAGAACGGGCAGTATTTAGCCTGGATGCTGGTCTTGATCTTTTGTCGTTTGAAGCCGTTGCCGCTCTTTTTAGGTACCTGGACGTCACCCTCATAGGGAATGGTCAAGCGCGTTTGCATCGGGTTAGTGAAGGTGAGGACGTAGCCTGCTAGCGATGCACTGAAGCCTGAAAAACCTTCAGGTAGATCATTTTGAATGGCTTCTGCTACCTTGCTTTCTAGCGTCTCTTTGCATTGGCACTGCATAACGATCTCCTAAAATTTGATGTGGTGCTTGCCGCCCTTGGTACCGTTAGCGGCCATAGCGCCCCCGTTGTTCGCGGATGCTTTGGCACTCGATGCACGTGGCCACCCAGGGCAGGGCATCGCGGCGGGCCTGGGGGATCTCGTGGCCACAGTCCTCGCACTCTGGGTCAGGGTTGGGAATGCGCAGGGAGAGGCGGCTGCTGAGGGCGGCTTGCATGCGGCGCTCCATCAGGTCGGCGGCGATGTCGGCGTTGTCGGCCATGGTTACTGCTCCTTCTGTTGCTCGATGGCGGCAAAGCGCTGCATTACTTGCTCACCGTTGTTCAGGTAGGTGTGGGGCTCATCGAAGGCGTAGATACTCCATTCGATCAGCGTGAGCGCCGCTGCCTGCAAGTCGCGGTCAATCACTCGCAGGCGCGTGGGATCGAGTGGCCAAGCGGTGCCGTTGTAAACAGAGAGCAGTACACGGCGGCAGTGGTGGCTTTGGCCGGAATCTCCATCGGCGACCTGCACAAGCCGCTGCAGGGCGTCTGGCCCTTGTTCATCGAGGCGGGCGCTCGTTTTATTGATCTCTTCCTCGTCAGCAAACAGTGCTTCCAGGGCTTCATGGTCGCGCTCGCTCAGGCGTTGGCTGAGTCGTTCTGAAACGCGGGGCATACTTGATTGAGTGGTCATCACAGGCTCCTTCATGCTTGAAACACCCAGCACTTCACGCTGCCGCCGTGCAGGCGGACGCGGGAGTTCACGGTGCGGTTGGATTCGATAAACTTGCGGGTCTTGCTGGTCTTCAAATAGCGCTTCAGCTCGCGCATTTCGGGGGTGCGCAGCTTGTATTCGGCGCAGGTGCGCTCGAAGTCTTTGAGGTTCACCGCGATATGCTCGCTGCCCTTGCCGTAGTGGTTCAGCTGCGGCTCATCGCGCAGGCCTTCGATGTAGTCGAAGGCTTCCCAAAACTCGGCCACCATCGGGTGGTCGGCGTTGATGGATTGCTGACGCTCGCGGGCCATCTGCTCCACCATGCCGTTGGCCATATCGATGGTTTGCTGGTCGAACAGCCCCAAGCCCTCCGGCCCCAGGCACTCCACCAACGCCATTAGCTGGCCGTGGCACTTGGCGATACGCAGCACCTTGATATCCGGATCATCGGCCAAGCGGTCGGCGTAGTGGCGTGCGCGCTGGGTGATGGTGGCCAGCAGCGCGGCTTCCCGCTGGGCCACGGCCAGGGCGAACTGGCTGACGTGCTCGAGCTCGGTACGTTCCAGCGCCTCGGCCAGCGCTTTGGTGGTTTTGTTCTGGCCTTCCCGGGTGAAATGCAGGTGGCAGATACGGGTTTGAATCGCCTCGCCCGCCTGCACCGGGGCGTTCTGGCTAATCACGATGCTGCCGCGAAAGGGCGGCTCGTAGGTGTCGTTGCCGCTGTTCTTCACACCACGGGCGCGGATCGAGCGGCCGTTGAAGGCGGTTTTCAGCTCATCCCAATCGAACTGCTTCTGCTTGGCGCCGCCTTCCTGCTCGCGGTCGGATTCGATCAGCACCACCGGCAGGTTGCTCACCTGGGCAAAGTTACGGCTGCGGGCGGGCATGGTGGCCTTGCTGGGGTCGAAGCCCTCGTAGTCGCGGCGGCCGCACAGCTTCCAGAGGAACTCGATCAGCGTGGATTTACCCGCGCCCGCTTCGCCAACGATCTCCAAAAACGGGAAGCTGCCCATCTCGGCGCGGATCTGCTCGGCCAGCAGGCTGCCCATCCAGTACGCCAGGGCCACCACGCCCCGAGAGCCAAACGCGCCCAGCAGTTGCTGCGTCCACTCGGTGCTGAACGCCTTGCGGTCGGGGTTGATGTGCAGCGATACGGATTGGCTCAGGGTTTTCAGTTGGCGGCGGGGGCCAAGCTCGAAAAAGTCCTCGCTGTTGATCGGCACCACCTTGCCACCGGCCACGGCAAGATCGCCGAACACATACGCGCCGTGCTCCTTGCTGTAGCCGATGAAATCGATGGTCTCGACGGTTTTGATGTTGCCGATCTGGTCCTGCAGCAGGCTATCGAGCTGCTGGCTGGTACCCGTCCATACCGCGCCGGGGGCAATGCCCAGCAGGCGCTTTTTGTACTCAGAGGCAGAGGCCAACTGGCCGCCGCTAAAGGTGTTCTTGATGGGCGGGCGACCGTCGGGAAACTCCACGCGGTAGTAGTACCAGCTCTCATCGGTCACCGCGTTGGCCTGGTAGTACAGCGCCGTGGGGAAACAGGTGCAGATGCGCTTCACGCTGCCGGATTGCTCCAGCGCCGCATCGCGCAGGGCGGGGTCGATCTGCCGCTGGTCTTCGCCATCCAGCCCATCGGCGCGCAGGGCGCGGTCGAAGGCGTCCATATCCAGCTTCCACCACCACAGCTGGCGTTTGAACTCGAACCAGAACTCCCGCTGCTCACGGCGCTTGTAGATCAACAGCGCTTTCGCCATGGCCGTAGGGGCCAACAGCAGGTCGCCGTGGTAGCGGTAGGTCTCCTGGTGTTTTTCGGTGAGCTCGCCGCGCTGGTGGGCATCGTTCCAGTCGTGGCCACCTTGGGGGATTTGCGCCGCGTGGCACTCCCAGCCCGCCGCCCGGGCGCGCTTCACGTGCTTATGGGTAGCGTTATGGCCGGCGCGGTTGTTATCCAGTGCCCACACCAACGTGGGGCGGCTGGTACCGGCCTGGTGCGCGGCATCGGAAAGGGCGTTCAACGCCTCATCGGGGTAGTTGGCGCAGCTCATGGCGGAAACCGCCGCAATACCGTAGTGGTAAAGGGCGATCGCATCGAAGATGCCTTCTACCACCCACACTTCCCCCGCCGCGACCAGGTCGCTTAGGGTGAGGACAGGCGGGCTCCACCACTGGCCTTTGTAGCGGCCAACGAAATTGGCTTTCTGCTTGCCGAAGCGCTCCGGGTTATCCAGCAGGCGCTCCCAGTAAGCGCCGCCGGGAAGCTGAAAGCGCACGGTGGCGGTGCCGCCGATCTCCGGCTTCCAGTAGCTCTCCTGGGTGTACCAGCCCTGAATGCGGGAAAGCTCGAAGCCCCGGCCATCGCGCAGGTAGCCATCGGCCACCGGCGTGGTGGAGCTGGGCTTCTCGTTGGCTTTCGGGCTGTAGCGCTCGCTCCAGGAACGGAACAGGTCGGGGAACAGCTCCTTCACGTGGAGCTGCGCGCCACAGTTGTTTTCCCGCCCGCATTTCAGCATCCACGGTGCTTCGGCGTTGATGTACGCCTCGCGCTTACCGCACTCCGGGCAGCGCACCCGTTGCAGGTAGGGGCCGCGCTCAATCGCCTCAAAATCGCTGATTAAGCGCGCAACAATGTCCTGGCGCAGCGATGGATTCACGCTCGCCTCCTTATTCAACAAATGGATGGGGCTGGGCTTGGGCTTAGCTCACGGCCCCAACAGGGCCGTGGGTGCCCCCTTTCGGCCGGGCATAACGCACCGGCAGGAAGGGGCGCGGTGGCCGTGGGGGCCTTGGGTGATGGGCTGCTCTCTGCATCGTCTTAACCCTCATAGTGTTCGTCGTTGGCGGCTGGGCGGGTGATGTCCAATTGCATCTGCTGGATCAGGCGAGGCGCGAACGGAAGATCCACCCGGGCGTTGGGGATATCGCTCGGGGTTAGGGTGTGCAGCACCTGAAATCCCGCCTTGCCTCGAAAGCCGCACTCCACGTTGCGGCACTCCACTACCCCTTCGCGGTACACCGGCGTTAGCCCCTGGCTGTTGCGAACCCGCATGTTGTGGCCGCAGTGGGGGCAGGGCATACGGTGCTTGGAAGCGGTCGACATCAGTGGTTTCTCCCTACCGGATAAAGGGCGCGGCCGCGGCCGGTGAGCCCTTGGGTGCCCTTGCGTAAGCGCCGTCGCAGTAGCCATTCGGCGGCGTCGTCCAGGCTGGTTAAATCCTGCTGTTCACATACCTGCTGCAGCGCGGCCTCTAGCTGGTCGTTCAGCGGAAGACGTAATTCGCCGCGTGCCGGTTGGTCAGCCATACCTCAATGCTCCTTGAGGGCCTCAAAAAGCCCTGCCTTTACGACGCCTGCTGGGGCAAAGTGCTAAGTGAGAGATCCGCAACGCCCAGCGTCTCTAGGGCTTCTTTCAACACCAGTTGGCGCAGCAGCGATGCCCGTTCGATGCCGGTGTAATCCACCAGTGCATCAATCAGTTGGGCCTCGTACTGATCCAAATTGAGAGCGGCGTAGCGGGTGCGCACACGTTTGGGGTCCTGGTACATGGCAAACATCCTTATGCAGGCAGGGTCATTCGGCATTCAGCGTGTCTTGGTCGTACTCGGCGATGCCGCGCAGCATGAGCATCCGCGCCGTGGCCGAGAGGGTGCGCATTTCCAGCTCGGCGATGCGCTTGAGTTCCTCCCGTTCGTCTTCGGTCACGTGGGCCATGATTGGGCAGTTGCAGCCCTTGGGGGCATAAATTGGCTTTGGGGCAATAGCGTTGGGCGTGGTCATGGGTTAGGCTTCCCGAACGATGTGTTAGAGAGTGAAAGACTTAATCCGCAGCTCATTAGCGCTCGTACAAGCGCACCAGCTTGCGCTGCAGGAAGTGCTCATCCATGTGGGTGCGCAGTTCGCACAGGGCGTCTTCCACCTGCTCGAACGGCGCGTTTTGGGCCAGCATCGTGGCAGCGAGTTGGCCCACGGCTTCGGCGGTGGTGCGCTCTTCCAGCGCTTCGAGATCGGCCAGCGGGTTGGGTTTATCCGTGCCCTGACGCAGCGCCGTTTCAATGGTGCGGCGGGTACGTGGCGAACAACGGTCCAGCTCTACCTCTACCCCGCGAAACAGGGTGGTTGTGGAAGGCGGTACAAAGATCGTGGCAATAACGGTGACCATGGCAGTGGCTCCTTTTGCATGTGTATCGAAGTGAAAGACATGAATAGAATGGTTCATAAAAATGAACCTGTCAATAAGGGTGGTTCATAAAAATGAGCATTGGCGAGCGCCTTAGAGAAGAACGTGAGCGGATTGGGTTGAGTCAAACGGCCCTTGCGCAGATTGGGGGTGTAGGAAAAACCACCCAGATCAAATATGAAAAAGGTGCTAGCAGCCCTGATTCTTCCTACCTTTCCGCCGTTTCTGATGAGGGCGTGGATGTCTTTTACGTGCTCAAAGGCCAGCGTTCAGGAGCTACCACTGCTCAACCTCTTGGGGTTGCGTTAAGTGAACCATCGGCAGAGCTTTCACCCATCAAGATGTACGACATCGAAGCCGCCGCTGGGGCAGGGCGCAGCTTTGAAGGCGAGCCAGTCAAAACCATCCTGCACTTTCCCAGCAGCGAGCTGGCCGAGCAGGGGCTAGACCCTGCCCAGGTGGTGGGCATCAAAGTGCGTGGCGATTCGATGGACGGCACCCTGGCCGATGGCGACTGGGTGCTGGTGGATCGGAGCAACCGCGATCCGAAGCAGGAAGGGGTGTTTTTGCTGCTGGTGAGTGGTGAACGGCGGATTAAACGGGTGCAACGGTTAGCGGGCGGAGCGCTGTATCTGATTAGCGATAACGACCACTACCAGCCGGAGATGATCAAGCCGCAGGATATGCACGATGTGGAGATTTTGGGGCGGTGTGTGGTTCGGATTGGGCGGGTGGTGTAACTGTAAAACCATTAAGACATAAAGGCAGCTATGAGACTGCTGAAAGATAAAACAGGGAGGTAGGGATGGATGATTTATCAGTTTTAGTGGGCCTGGGCACCGGTATTGCTAGCTGGTTTTGGCTAGTTCGCTGCATGAGAGTGAATGGTCGACCGTGGTGGTTACGACATTTGGTTGGTGCTTCGCTTTTCATATTTCCTGCAACTGGACTCTCGCTATTTTTTGCAGGCATTCTGGGGGTAACAGACGAGGAAGGGGAATCCTTCGGTTGGAGCGGTGCGGCTATGGGGCTAGTCGTATCTCTGCCTATGCTAATCCCGCTCTGGCTCTCATGGCGTAAAAGTAAAAGACAAACCATCAGTAAAGTAACGAACGAAACAGCTAAAGCAGCTACGAAAGCTCCCCAATCTAATGTGGCACCTGACTCACTCGAGCAAGCCTTAGAAAATAACCGTCAGGCGGTTCGTGCTCACATCCAGCAGCGCACGGGTAAACGTGCCTCTTCGTACTTATCACCACGCCCAACTGCCACAACTAACAACCTTCGCTTCGTTTACGAGGACTCGCAGGGAAATATCACTACGCGTGAAGTTTCTAACTGGCGTGATAACGGTGTTTATCTAGAGGGCTTCTGCCACAAAGCTGGGGACATTCGCACCTTTCGGCGTGACAGGGTTGTGGAGTTTTTGGAAGGAGAGCTTCTGCTGTCATCCAGGGGGCCTTTACCTGCACAGAAAAAGCAGGATGTAGACGCTATGGAGATACTGTTTACAGGGTTTTCAGCTAGCGATAGAGAGATGCTGGAAGGTGATGCCGAATCGTATGGCATGATCGTGCGTAAAACCGTGACACAAAACCTGGACTTTCTTTGTGCTGGGCCGCGTGCAGGTTCATCTAAATTAGAGCAGGCGCGTGCGCAAGGCTGTACGGTGCTTAGTGAAACGGAATTTAATAAGCTTTTGAAGCACGGCGTTCTGCCATTTTAGAATTTTAACTACTATGAGAGTTTTTTTATGAGTGATTTTTCACCAATTTCTAGGTTGCTTAGTATAATTGAGTTAGCTGGTTCTAAAAATCGAAACTTAAGTGTAAGAGAGTTGTGGTCAGATGTTTTAGGTTTTGATAAGAATGATGCTTTTCAAGCTTTCGAATACTCTTTGTCTTTGTATAAGTTGATAGAAAATGTTGAATACACTCTCTCTATAGTTAGTCATGATAACGAATCGATATTGGGGTTGTATAGTCAGGCCTTTGAGAAGTTAAAAAAGATTCCGCCGTTGATTCCCTATGGCAGTGAGTGGCGAAACTATGAAAGTTTGGTTTCAAAAGATGTAGTGACTTCGCTAGAATTTGGAAAGGCATATTATGAAGCAAGCTCCAGTAATATTGAGAGTAAAATTGGTGATCAATATTTAGATGACTTGATTGAGAAGGTTGAGATATTGTGGGGCGAGGTCTTTAATGGGGATTTGCCTGCCGGGCTAAGGTTTAAGCTGTTAGATGATATAGTGGCGCTGAAAAAATCAATTAGTAAATATGAGCTCTTTGGCATAGATGAAGTAGAAAGCGCTGTGTCTTCTCTAGGTGGGAGAGTGGGTTTGCATGCTTTCGAGTTGGATAAGTTGCAAAATGCAGCCTTTTTTAATTCGTTAAACGATGTTTTTGATAGTTTTGTGAGTGCTGCAAAAGCAGCGAATGAAAGCTTCGCTATGATTGAAAATGGCAAACGTTTCATAAGCATAATTACAGGCGGAAGCGATAGTTAATGGGGTTTAGTTGTCTAGCATGTTTTACTGTTCACTGTCAATTCATCTCAGTGTAGATTATAGGTGTCAAAAGGCGTTCTTTTCATGGTAGGCCCAGGCGTGTCGTGCTTTTTCCCATCTTCTCGTTCAGGGCGTCCATGGCGACCGTCTGACCTAGCTGAAAGTGCCCTTCCATAACCCTTGTTAAATACTGTTTTCTTGTACAGTATTAAGTGTTGGAGAAGCGACGGCCAATGCTTAGACACGTCGCTAAATATGGAGCTAGCACAGGGCAACAGCATGCGAGTGACCTACTTGGGGCCTGCCGTGGTGGGGGTGGAGCACCCGGCGGTAGCGGAGATGGACCGGCGAAAATTTCCGCCGACCTGCTTTCTGGTGGAGATCAGTGAAGAGGCGCACCCCGGTGGGCCATGGATGGAAGGCGACGTGCTGGTGGTAGACGAAGCGCGCTCGTATGGCCACGCGGATCTGGTGGTGGCGGAGGTAGAGGGCGAGTACCGGTTATTCAAAACCCAGCGCGTCGGCAGCCGCTGCCGCTTGTTGCCGCCCACGGGCGGAGAAGGGTGCTTCATCACCGCGACGCAGTTTCGTGGGGTGGTGGTCAGGCAGGCGAGGTGTTGGGCCTTGTAGGAGGTCGCTTACAAGCTTTATGGTCAATGGCTTACATCATTGCCTGAGCTGATTTGTCATAGTGGTGGTGTCGCCTAAAAGCACGCGTTGCAGGATTGTTTCGCTAGAAGATTGCGGCACTGATACCCCGGCCATGGAATGGCTGGGGGTTTTTGTTTACCCCATATGGTTTTCAATTTGTTATACAATTATTCTAGGTGGTGATTTATATTTAGACTTTAGCCTTGCAACGCCTTAGCTGGGGGGTGAGATGAATAAAATTACAGAAGTTAATTCATATCAAAGAGCAAGTGAAGTTATAGAAATTGTCAGTCCCGAAAACCCCATAGCTGTAAATGCTGATAATTTTCTATCGCTAATTGGTGACTACCATCTGAATGATTCAGAACCTCCTTTGAAGTGTTGTTGTGAGAAAGAAAAGAGGAGGCTTTGTAGACATAGTCATAGGAACGGGTATGTTGTAGAATTAAAAGATGGTGAGAAATCTTTACTGGGCAGTACATGTGTCAAGGATTTTGATCCTGATGGAGATCTAAGGAAATCAGTTAGTCAATACGATAATGAAAAAAGGTACCTTGAGCGAGTAAGTTATATTAATCAATGCTTTAGAGATAAAGATAGAATATCAGAAAAATTAAGAATTGAGTTGGAGCGGCTTAGTGATTTGAATCATTTTGTTGCTGGATTCTTAAAGTCAATGCCAGCTAAGGTTTCACGTAAACTACAAGGCATGTCAAAAAAAGTGAGCAAGGATATAACTGTCGATGTTCGAATAGTCAAAGAGGAGAGGGATGAAAAAACTGGAGAAGTTGAAAGAGATATAAATATAATTACTCATAAAGTTGGAGAGATCAGTGGTCTTGAGATATTCCAAAAAGAATACAGGCTTTCTTTTTATTCTTCAGTAAAAGAGAAGATAAAATTAATTGAAGATCTGGAGAGTGTGAGATATAAAGAAGGCGCTAGGGTCGTGCTGCGAATATATAAAGAGCTGCAAGAAATAGAGCCTCTTTGCGAACGATCAAAAGCGTACTGCAGTAAGCGAGTTTTTTTTGAGCAATCCAGTTTTAAAAACTTTATCTTTCTAAGTGATCATGACGAAGATAGAGTTAAATGTTATCAGATGTGGTACTTCGATTCCTTTGAAAAGGTCATCTCAAAGTCAAATGCTGAGAAAGAAATAGCAAAAATAGATAAAGACCTGCTTGATCAGTTCGAAGCAACTAATCTAATCATAGCCGCTTAATTTTTCATCACCTCACACCTCACCTGCGTCCCCAACCCCCCATCATTCAGCGCGTGCGTGACCTCGCTCACCAGCCAAGCCGTGGCGTCGATCTGGGGCTTGAAGCCCGCGAGCGTGAGCGGGGTTTCGGGCAGCAGGTCGGCGCAGCCTAGTGCCAGCGTTAGCTCGAACTCTGCCAGGCCGCGTTGGATGCGTTGCCACTCGGCGCGGGCGGCGGCTAGGGCGTCGTCTTCGGTGGCGTAGGTGGGGCGTAGCTGTTTGGCGTTTTCGTCGGTGCCTGCCAGTACGGTGTGGCGCGCGGCGCCTCGGGTGTCGTTCCAGTAGGCTTTTACGCCGCTGTAGGCGTCGCGGTCGGTGACGCTGTAGCGGTGCTGGTCGCCGTCGCGGCGGGTGAGGGTGATGGCGGGCATGGCGCGGCCGCTGGCGGTGAGCCCTTGGCCTGCCACCGTGAACAGCAGGCGCCCGGCTTTGATGGCGGCAATGGCATCGTACCGTTCGCCCAGGCGGGTGAGAAAATTCAGGTCGGATTCGTCGGTTTGGTCGATATGGCCAATGCGGATGCCGTTGAGCACGGCGGCCACCACTGGCTCCAGGCTATTGCGGCCTGCAATGGTGGTGACGATCTCGCCCAGCGTCACATCGTTCCAGCCCTGGGTGCGCTTGCCGGGCAGTTGGCCGCGCATATCCGCCGAGCGGGCGCGGATGGTGAGCTGGTCCGGCGTGCCGGTGTGCTGCACTTCATCCACCGTAAAGCGGCCCTTATCCACCAGCCCTTCCTCCTGCCAGCCAAACGCCACCTGCAGCTCTGCCCCGCGTGGGGGAATGGCGAGCTGGCCGTCGTGGTCGGCCAGAGTGATATCCAGCTGGTCAGCTTCCAGCCCGCGCTGTTCGCGTAGCGAGAGGCTGATCAGGCGGCCGTTGATGCGCGGGGTGATGTCGGTGCCATCCAGCGTGATGCGATAGCTGGGCTTGGGGTAAGCGTTCATACATAGCCTCCTGCTAAACGCGCCACGGCGGGCAGTGCTAGGCGGCCAATCAGGTCGGTGCGCTCATCATCGACGTGTTCTAGCGTGAGGTTGAACTCGATTTTCTCGGCGGCGCCGTCGCGGAAAAAGTGCGTGCTGGTTTCTTCCACGCGGGTGACCACCCATAAGCCGTACTGGCGGCCAGTGCCTTCGACCAGCGGCCAGGCGTTGCCCTGGTCGGCCATCTCGCGGATCTCATCCAGGCTAAAGCGGCCGCCGGTGAAGGTGGGTAACAGGGTGCCGCTTAGGGTGATGGTGTCCGCGCCTGGGCCTGCAAACTGGTAAGCAGGCCGCTGCCCTACGCGGGATTGGCTGGGGTGCCGCCACTCGGTGATGCGTTTTAGTTCCTGATAAGGCACGCTACGGGTTTCAAAAACGAACATGCCAAGGGCCATTAACATGAGTAGACCTCTTTCACTCGGACATTACTGCGGTTTAGCCACAGTGGGTATCGCCATTTTTGTATTACTCGCATCATTTCTGAATGAGAGTAGGACGCTAGCTATGGATATCATCATTGAATCGAACCTAGACGGATTATTCTTATTTGTTGGTGCAGTGATAGGCATTACGAGCAGGGGACAACCTTTTAAACATCGTTATGCTCAGATGTCGCTTCTTGCTGGTTTGGGAATGGCCATGATTGATTTCTTCCTTACTGGGATGAAAGGCTCGCTGCAGGACAGTGAGATTCTTTTGATAATCGGCACCTCTGCTGCTCTTATGTTTTACGGTTTAATGGTGCTACTGGTTTGCGGTACATATCTGGCATTTAGCCTTCCTGATCAGGATTAATCGATATCACGTAATGACGAACGCTGCCGCGCCTGGGCGTCGCGCTGGGCGTTTTGTAGGGCGCGCTGTACTTCCTGCGCCACGTACTGGGCGAGCTGCTGTTCGTTCATGCCGGGGGCGGGTGTGACGTTGATATTGATATCGCCCATCGAGAAACCGCTGGCCTGTGTACTGGCAGCAGTGAGCGGCGGCCGGTTATCGAACTGAATGGGAGCCTGCTGCTCGATGTTGGGCATTGCTACCGCTGGAAGTGTCGCGGCACCCAGTGTTAACCCCGCACCTGCGCGAGCTACCTGTTGGGCTATGTGTTGAATGCGCCTGGCAGGTTCGTTGCGGAGAGCGCCTAGCCCACTAATCAGCCCTTCCGCCATAGCAATACCCAGCGCTTTAAACTGCTCAGGTAAGTCGGTAGTGATAGTGAGCATGCTTGGGGTGTTTAACTGCACTGCTGGCAGCGGGGCGATGTTTTGCCCAGCGTGATTAACGCGCCTAGCGATCTCCTGCACGCGCCTAGCGGGTTCATCCCGCTGGGCATCCAGCCCCTGGTTCAGGCCGTCCACCGTGTAGCCGCCTAACTGGGTGAACACGCGGGAGGGGCTGTTGATATCCAGCACGTCGGCAAACCAGCTGCGCACGTTGCCGGCAATGCCCATCACGCGGTCGCGCAGGTCGGCCAGTTTGCCCGTCAGCCCGCCGATTAACCCTTCGATGATGTTGATACCAAAGCCCGAAAAGATGCGGCTGGGGGAGTGGATGCCGAGGATCTCTTTGAACCAGTTGGCGATGCTGCTGGCGAGGTCGGTAATCACTTGGCGCACGGTGCCAAGACCGTTGCGCAGGCCTGCCAGCAGCCCATCGATTACCGCGCTGCCTAGCGTGGTGAAGCGGGCGGGGATCTCGACGCCCAGCGCGGAAAGTGCGGTGGTGATGCCCCGGTACAACAGCCCTAACGGCGACCAGTTCATAAGAAGCTGCGCGACTGCCCCTAGCCCATCACCGAACGCGGTTTTCACCTGCTGCCACAGGCCTTGGAAAAAGGCTTTGATGGGTTCCCAGTAGCGATAGATGAGATACGCGGCGGCGGCAATGGCGGCCACCGCGGCGCCAATGGGGTTAGCCACGGCCAGCATACCCACGGCGCGAATCACTCCGCCTAACCAGGTAAGTGCTTTACCCACCATTAGCGCCTGCGGGCCGAGCATTGCCATGCCAAAGCGCACCATGGCGAAGGGGCCGAGGATGGAGGCGAGCATTAGCGTGAGCGCGCCACCTGCTGTGACCAGCACCGCGACCAGGGCGGCGGCTTTGGCAAGGGTGCCTGCCAGCTTGGGGTTTTCATTGATCCAGCGGCCGAGGCCTCGGGTAATGGCCGTGACGTTCTGAATCAGGCTGCGCAGCGCGCCGTTGTTAGTCTCGGTGATCGAGATGCCCACTTCATCCCAGGCCGATTTGAGCGATTTGAGGTCGCCGCCGATGTTGTCGGCCATGGTTTTCGCCACCCGGGCGTTTTCACCGGCGGCGTTGGCGAGGATCTCGACAAACGCCTCGATGCCTTCGCTGCCTTGCTGGGCGATCAGTTCGGCCATGCCTGCGCCGGGTTCTTCGCCAAAGATGTCTTTCAGGTAGGCGGCGCGGTCGGCGTTGCCCATCGCTTCGGTGGCTCTTGCCACATCAGTGAGAATACGGGGAATGTCGCGCAGGTTGCCTTCGGCGTCTTTGGCGTTCACGCCGAGGTCGGCCAGCGCCCCGGCGGCGGCTCCGGTGGGCGCGGCCAAGCGGGTGACCATGGCGCGCAGGGTGGTGCCTGCCTGGCTACCCTGAATACCCACGTTGCCCAGCAGCCCGGCCATGGCGGCGGATTGCTCCAGCGACATATTCATCGCCCGCGCTTGCGGGGCGACGTACTTCATCGATTCGCCGAGCATCTCTAAATCGACGTTGGCCCGCGTGGTGGTGGCGGTGAGCACATCGCCCACGCGGCCCATCTCGGCGGGGTCTAACCCGAAGCCGGAGAGGATGTTGGAGGAGATATCCGCCGTGCGGGCGAGATCCGTTTGGTTGGCCAGTGCCAGGTTGAGCATATCCGGCATGGCCGCTTGAATGGCGGCGGGGTCGAAACCGGCCATGGCCAGGTAGCCTTGGGCATCGGCGGATTGCCCGGCGCTAAAGGCGGTGGTGGCCCCTAGCTCCCGCGCTTGCTGGCGAAGCGCTGCCAGGCGTTCGTCGTCTCCCTCCAGGCGGGTGAGCGCCTGCACCCGCGACATCGATTCCCCGTATTCAATACCGGGGGCCAGCAGCCGTGCCCCGGCGTACAGCGCGGCACCGCCGCTGGCTACCATGCCTGCGCCGGTACCGGCCATGCTGCTGCGCAGGCTCATGGCGCGATCGTATCGGCCACGCGCCTGGGCGGCGTTGCGCTGCTGTTCGGCCAGCCGCTTGAGCCGCTGCCGCTGCTCTTCCACGGCGGTATTGGCCTGCTGGATGTCGCTGGAAAGCCGGCGTTGATCGCGGGAGAGGTGAGCGGTGCTGACGCCGTTTTCGTTCAGGGTGCTGCGCAGCCGCTGAAGCTGCTGGCGTTCTTCATCCACCCGCTGGCTAAGCCTGCGCGCTTGGGTAATGGCCTTTTGCCGTTCGGCGCGCAGGGCGGCGGTGTCGCCCTGGTGGGTGTGCATTTGCTGCGAGAGGCGGCGGATGCGCTCTTGCTGTTCCCGCAGGGCGGTGGCGGTTTCCGAGGATTGCCGGGTGAGGGTACGAAAGGAGCTGACGTTCTTCTGCGTGGCCTGCAGCTGCTTTAGGCGGTCGCGGTTTTCACGCATGGCCTGGGACGCGGCCTGGCTGGCACGGTCGATGGCCCGCAGCGGGCGGGTGGCCCTATCCACGGCGTTTAAAATGACCTGCAGCTTTAGGTTGTTACCTGCCACGCTGGCTCCTGGTGTCTGTGGTGGTGCTGCGTTTGCGCGCTCGTTCTCGCCAGGCCATGAGTTCGCGCAGGGTGAAGGCGGCGCAGTCTTGCGGGGTCCAGTGGAAGACGATGGCGAGATCCGCCATCGCGTCTTCTACCTTGTTGGGGAGGTTTATTCGCTCTCGCCCTTGGCCCGCTTCGTCAGCAAAAAACCGGCGATTTCACCACCGCATTGAACGAGGTCGGCCGGGTCCATTTGGCGCACCTCGGTGGCGGTGAGCGAGGGGGTGGAGAGGCGCGGGATCAGGGTGATCAGCGCGTCGGTTTGCATCTGCAGCACATCGGCCAGCGAGACGCCGCGCAGCTCGCCGGAGGTGGGCTTGCGCAGGCGTAGCTCAGTGATTTCGGTCTCGCCCCGGGTGAGCGGCATATCCAGGGTGATGGTGGCAGCGATAGCTTGGGGGGTGGCAGCTTTGGTCATGGGGGTGTTCCTGGTGTTGGGTTAAAGGAAGCAGGAGGAGCGGGTTAAGCGCCTGTGTTAAATACCCAGGCGCTGGCGGCGGCCTGCCAGGCGGTCAACGCCGTTGACCTTGAACACGCCGTTCACCAGGTCGATCTCGATTTTCTCGGTGCCGTCGATGGTGAGCTTGTAGTAGCTGAGCGTGCTGGTGACCTGGTGCTCGGTGTTCTCGCCGGTTTGGGCGTCGCCCATATCGATTTCGGTGTGGCGGCCGCGCATGACCACCTCGACCGAGGAGGCGTCGTCGATGTCGTCGCGCTCATAGCTGCCGGTCATGCGCAGCATGTCGGCATCGATGCGGGCGGTGCCGAAGTTGTCGAACAGGCTTTCCACCAGCCCGCCTACCGTCCACTGCACGGTGAGCAGGCCGTCTTGGCCCATATCGATACCCACCGCGCCATCCATGCCGCCGCCGCGCCACTCTTCGATCTGGCGGGTGAGGGTCGGCAAGGTGATCGACTGGACGATGCCCTGCCAGCTTTCGCCGTTGCCGAACAGGTTGAGGTCTTTGAGCTTTTTGGGGAGTGCCATGGGGGTCTCTCGCTAATCCGTTCAGGCGGTGGCCGCGACGCGCTCGGCGAAGTCGGCCAGGTAGGAGTCGGTGATGCGCTGCTGAAAACCGAGGTCTTCCAGCGGCGGTACCGGCGTGTAGTCGTAGTCGATGCGCAGCTTGCCGCCCTTGAGGGAGGTCTGGGTGTTGAGCTCCTCGTTCAGCCAGGCGCTGCCATCGACAATCAGCCCCAGGGTTTTCAGCTCGCGGAACTTGGCGTTCAGGCCTTCGATGATGTCTCGCGCTAGGGAGGCGTGCAGGGGCAGATCCACCGCCCACAGGTGCGCTTCGGCCACGGTGTCGGCGAGGATCTGGGCGGTGCGGGTGTAGTTTTCGAAGGGGAACAGGCTTTCTGGCCCGGCGCAGGTGCGCGAGCCCCAGAAGCGGTAGCCGTTCTGGTTCACTAGCGTGGTGACATCGGCGGCGTTGAGCAGCCCGGCATCGGTGTTGGGGCTTTGCAGATCCCAGAACACGTCTTTGCTGATGCCGGTGACGCCGTTCACCGCCACGTTACTCAGGGTTTTGTGCCAGCCCACGGTTTGGTCCAGCTTGGCGCGCAGGCCGAGAGCGATGGCCACGGGGCTGATATCCACCGTGTTAGCGTCGTCGGTATCAAACGCCTGCCACTGGGGCCAGATCACCATCAGCTCACGAGCGCCGAACTGGTCGCGGTAGGCGGTGACCTCGGAAATGGTTTCGCAGCCGTGGGCGTACACGTAACCGAAGGCGCGCAACTGCTGCAGCACCGAGACCATGGCGGTGGCCACCGGCTGGGTATCCAGGTAGGGAACGCCAATAATGCGCGGCGTCACGCCCAGCTTCTGCTTGGCGGTCAGTAGCGCCTGCAGCCCGGTGCGCTGGCCCAGCTCGGTGGTGGTGCCAATCACATTGGCAGTGGTTTCATCGGCGTCTAAGCCTTCTTCTACCCGTACCACCACGATGATCGGCTTGGCCTGCTGGCTGATCGCGGTGAGGGTGTCTTTCAGCGTGCCTTGGGTGCCCGCTTTGCCAATGGCGGTATCCACATTGGTGACCAGCGCGGGCTGGTTGAGGGGAAAGGTGGTGGCGTCTGCATCCGGCGCGGTGCAAACCACGCCAATAACGGCGGTGGAGACGGTGCGGATAGTACGCGTGCCGTCGTTGACTTCCGCAACGCGCACGCCGTGGTGGTATTGATCGAGTGCCATGATGGCTCCTGCGCAGGTTAACTGTTCGAGTAACGAAAAGGGTGAATTCACGCAGGTATCGTGCGGGGGCTGGGGGGAGGGTGGTAGCGGTGGTGGGTGTAAGTGGGGTGGTTTACATGGTGGGGCAGGAGCGGGCACAAAAAAGCCCGCCGAGGCGGGCTTGTGGTGTTACATGATCAAAGGCCAGTTCAGCCATATGGCATAGGCTAGTTCTAAAAACCTGATCGATATTTCTATGAAGTCAAAGATGAGGGTGATCGTTTTCATAGGCATTTGTCCCTCACACACATAGGTGTTTTGGATAAATGCCATCTGATAGAGCACGATAACTCCATCGATAAAAAACGATTGAACGTCGCCATTATGGCGTGTAGAATGCGCATACTTTACTCCTTTGGAGTTCATGGGCATGCTAGGCCCGTGATTTAAAAGTAACGTATTTATGCCCTGGTCTTTGCCAGGGCTTTTTCTTGCCTGTAGAAAAGTTGGTGGCAGATTTTTAGCTCATCCAAAATTTCATCACGCATACTATATATAGACCAAGAGAAAATCAATTTAGGCATATATGGTATTTTTTCATCCACAGGTTATGTACAGCACATGCCCAGCGCTGTACGAAGACACAAAAAATCCGCCCCCCTGATCAAAAAGCGTTTTTAGGCGATGTAGAGGGCTTAATCCGTCCTCACCGAGAGTAAAAATCAAGCAGTTGCGGCTTGTTAGCGACTCTAGACGTTTTCCATTATCACTACGCTAAAGAAGAAACAGATGCAGTTGGGGCGCTATTCTGGAGCTTTAGATAGTAAGCGTGCTGCCAAACGTCAAAACCAAGCACGGGCGTTTTGCTATGCATCTGAGGCTGTTTGGTTGAGGATATTTTCAACGGCCATCTTTTTCTCAGGCATCAGTAAAGCGATATGTCGATGTTACTCTTCGTGGCTTCAATGAAGGCCTCCATGTCCTTCACCTTGGCGTAGATGTTGAGTCTTCGGGGCTTACAAGCATTTTGGGGGACAGCATTTTGCAGAGCATAGAGTGGTTAGCGTGACCGCCAACGCTACTGATAACCGCTTGGCGTTTTTCTTCGGTAAACAATCCAGAGGATTGGTCGGCGTATCAATGGTCTTACTCCACTCTTTTCAACCACCACCACGGCAATTTTTTACTTTTGAGACTGCGTTCGTGAAGTTAGAAATACAGAATGAAGCCCGCCTATCGGCGGGCTTCTTCGTTTAGGTGGGATTGGTCAGCCCTCCGTCGGCCGATACCGATTCAACTGCTCAATCGCTTCCTTGGCCGCTGCCTCCGCCGCCTCGATGGTGTCCGCTCGCTGCACCGCCGCTTTGCCCCCCAGCCGTAGCTGTCGAATTTCGCGCAGTGCGGTTTCCCACGCCTCGGCGGTGGCGACGATCTCTTGTGCGGCCGCTTCGGCATCTACCTCAAACATGGCCATGTGGTCTTCCACGCTGGAGGGGATGGCGTTCGTATCCTTCCCACCATCCAGCCAGGTCTGCGCCTCTTGCTTGGCAAGCAGATACTCCTGATCGATATAGCTGCCTGGGGAGACGAAAGAGGCGCGGGCGTTACCGGCGGCGGTGTCGATGAGGTTATAAAGCTGCAATTGCGCAGCGGAGATCAGACGATTCACTGGAATCGACGTGGCGTCGGTATCCACGCCATAAATCGTCTCGTTTTCCAGAACGACTTTATCAATGAGCATGGGTACTCCTTATTGGATAGCAATGTTGGATAAGACGTTGGAACCGTTGTTATAGATAGGGATAAGGTCAGGCCATGTGATCCCTTCCAGCAACGTGACCGAGTTACAGGCCAGCCGGAGTGTCGAGGTAGAGCCGCTTCGATCACGCAGCAGTCGTGCACCGGAGGCTGCTGCACGTTGGATGGTGGTGTTGTTCATGCTCAAGTCTCGCTGGCTGTATCCTGCCCAGTTGGAGGTCAGTGATACGTGATCCAGCCGAATGTCTACGTTATTCATGAATATTTTGATGGAGGCATCACCAAACACCATGGCGGAGTAGAATGTGTTGACCGATTGAGAGCCATTGGGGTTATAACCGGCATCATCACAATGCAGATCGACCCCACTAAACACGATATACGGGCCGACATCGACAAAGCCCTGCAGAATTTTTTGGGTCGTGTCGTTGCTGAAATCGTACCCAGCCGGGTGGAGGCGTGGCTTTCCTCTGGTGTCGTTCTCCCACCCGACGACTCTTACTCCGCACCGCTGTCTGAATCGGACAATATGGTCCTGACCACCTTTAAAATAGAGCTCGACATAAGCGCCTGGTATGGCGCGCTTTGCCGCCTCTTCGGCTGAGCGTAATGGGCGAGCTGCTGAGCCGTCGTTGCTATCGTCACCCACTTCATTGTCGATGTGATAACGCTTACCGGATAAGTCGCGAAGCGTGCCTGGTACGCTGGCGGTTGCCTGATTCACTTTCTGGTCAATTTGAGCCATCTTCCCAGCCACCTGGCTGGTGAGGCTGTTGGCGGCGCTGACGAGCGCGGCGATTTGGCTTTCTAGGCTCATGGTGTCTCCTGGGTGGCGTTTTGGATGGTGGCCGCGCCTTGGGTGAAGGCGTCGGTGAGCGCGGTGAGGGCCTCGCTGAGTTGGGCTTCCAGCGCGGCGTGTTGGGTTTTGGTGGCCTTGGTGCCTAGCTGCTCGGTGATGGTGGCGGCGAAGTTGGGGTTGTTGCCCAGCGCCTCGGCGATCTCGGCCAGGGTGTCGAGGGTTTCTGGCGCGGCTCCGATCAGCGTTTGAATGCGCTGGTCGACCTGTTCCGGCGTCATCACGTCGGTTTTGTTGGCTTTGTTGCGCAGCTTGCCGTCGATCACGCCCAGCGTGTGGGTCACGGCTTGGCGTAGCGCGGCGAGGTTGTTGTCAAAACTCATGGGGTGTCGTCCTCCTGGGCGCTGATGCTGCCGCCGTAGTAGGTAAATTCCTGGGTGAGCGCGGCCATCATGCTGCCGAGCTGTTGGGTGGCGTGGCGGGCCTCGCTGACCTGCTGCAGGATCTCTGCCGAGAGCGTGCCGGGTGGCCCCTGCAGGCCGTGGCTAACTACCTGAAAGCGCGGCGAAGCGGGCAAGCGCACGGTGACGCTGCGGGCGGGCATGGTGATAGTCAGGCGCGTGGCGTTAGCCATGAATCACCCCCGGCTGTAGCTGAAAGCGCCCTTGCAGCAGGCTGAACACATCGCCATTGGGAAAGGTGATGCGCAGCTCGTAACGAGCACCTGCCCAGTGCTGGGCCACGGGGCCAGCGGTTTGCTCAGGGCGTAGGTGCAGGTGGATGCCGCCGTCTTCCGGTGCCAGGTCGATGCCGTTACCCGTCTCGCAGGTGAGCAGTGTCTCACCCTGGTAGCTGACTACCGCGAACACTGCCTCGCAGCCGGTGAGGTCGATTGGCGTGGCGTGGGCGTCGTCGCTGGCCCAGGTCGCGCTAAAGCGATACGTGGTACCGGCCACCAGGCTGATCGTGGGGGCCTGGGTGCTCATGGGCGCTTCTCTAGGGCTTGAACGCGGTAGAGAAGATCCACCTGGCGGGCCATGTTGTCGACGATGGCCGCCGCGTTGGCGGTGTACTGTTCCCCCCAGGCCGCTAGTGACAGGTTGGCCCCGGTGGTGACGATGGTGACGGCATCCGCCGGTAGCGCCTCCAGGCGTAAATCGAACGCCAGCAGCAACGGCACGTTGTTGGAGACGTAGGCCAGCGGCTGGGTGTTGGACCAAATCGCCAGCAGCGTGCCGTCTTCCAGTTCAAAACCCACTTCCCGCACCCAGAACTCCGGGCCGTCGCCATCCACCACGCCGGTGACGTGAAGCTGCCGCTCGGCGGTCTTTTCACCATCGGCAATGGCGATGCGGCGGCGCTGGTTACCGAGTGAGGTGTGCGATGGGCTGGGCGTGCGGCCTTGGTCGCCCAGCACAATATGGGTGATGCGGGCTTGCAGGCCATCGCCTTGGGCATTGAACACGGCGTTTAGCCCGGCGAGGGTGAGCGTGGGAACAAGGGCCGTCATGCGGGGGCCTCCATGGGGTAACGGGCCACCGCCGTAGCGCGGAAAGTGCAGGCCACGGCAAGCGGGGTGGATAATTTGGGGGATTGGGTGGCGGTGGCCACCCAGCGGGAGACGGCCGCCGTGCGCTGCACGGCCGCCGCGCCGAGGGAGCTTTGGGCGTTTAGCGGGGGTGTGATGGCGTTGGCGGTGTCGCGCCGAACGGCGGCGCTTTTGACGGCGCTGGCGGCCCCCATGCCCGCCGCGTAGCGGGCACCCACCTGGAAGGTGTAGTGGCTGCGCTGGTTCTTGGCGTTGTCGATGGCCTGGCGTAGTTGGGTGTAGAGCGTGTCGCTGAGCAGCGCCGGGGCCTCGGGCGTGAGGTTTTCGTTCACGTAGAGCACGGCGCGGAAGGTGCCCCGTGGCAGATGGGGCGTGGCCTCGAACCATTCGGTGAGCTCGACTTCTACCCCGAGGGATTCCATGGCGAGCTCGACCGCTGGGCGGGTGCCTTTGATGCGGTGAAGCTCGGCGCTATTGGCGATCACGCGACGCTTGACGCTCTCCGGCCAGGATTCGTGCCACTGGTCCACCGAGAACGCCCAGGCCAGAAACGGCAGGCAGTGCGCCGGGCAGGTGGCCGGGTTCCAGAGCGTGCGCAGCGGTACCGGCAGCGCGAGCGGGTGCGAGGCGGCTAGGCGCGTTTCCAGCGCGGTGCGGTTAGGGGGCAGTAGGTCGGTCATACGCCCTCCGTTTGCAGGGTGATGCCGGTGCAGTGTGGGGCCTGGTGCTGAGCAGCGAGGATTTCGCTAAAGCCTTCCAGGGTGATGCGCTCGACGCCTTCGACGGTGAGGGCGGCGTGAACGCCTGAGCGGGTGATCCACGCCCCTAGCCGATGGCGGGCTTCCACGTATGCCGTAAGTTGTTGCCGGGCTTGCTCACGAATCACGGCGGGATCGGGGCCTGCGCGCAGGGCCAGCACCGCCGTGATGTTGAACGGCAGCAGGGTGGCGGCCTGCACGGTGACGCGATCCGTTAACGGGCGGCGTTCATCCACGCGCTTGCGCACGGCCTCTAGCACCGCTTGGCTGGGCTGGCCACCGGCTTCTCGGGAGAGAATGGTGAGCACGACCTCTACCGGCTCTGGGCTGGCGACCGAGACATCTAACACGTTGGGGTGGGCGCTGATGGCCTGATATTCATAGGCCCCGCTTGGCCCTGCCACCGATAACCCTTCAAAAGCGAGCTGAATACGAGCGCGGTAGTCGCGGTTTTTTTCCAGGGTGGGCGGTACCGGCGGAATGGCGGTGGGGTCGCCTGCGTCCAGCACCAGGCGTTTCACGTTCAGGTTGGCCCCGAGCTGGTCGAGGTCTTCATCGTTGGCAAAGGCGATCATCACCGCGCGGGCGGCTTCATTGATGCGCTGGCGTAGCAGCAGTTCGCGATAGGCGTTCTCCTGCAGCAGCTTGACCGTGGGTTCGGATTCCAGCGCGAGCAGCTCGGCCACGGCTTCCCGTTCTTCTTCGGGGTGAAGCGCGATTAGCCGGGCTTTTCGCTCGGCCAGCAGG
The DNA here is from genome assembly GCF_056857535.1 of Vreelandella sp. L-25. NCBI lineage: Bacteria > Pseudomonadati > Pseudomonadota > Gammaproteobacteria > Oceanospirillales > Halomonadaceae > Vreelandella > Vreelandella sp. L-25. The sequence goes on along the minus strand of NZ_JBSXNH010000030.1, from coordinate 13,822 downwards.
GTTTCATAGTCCAGCGGCTCAATGACGTTGGGCGCGGGGAGTTGGGAGAGGTCGATGGCGTTGTTCACAGGTTCCCCCTGAGCGGTACCGCCAGGCTGACGCGCTCGCCGTTATCCACGCGCTGAGCAGTAATGATGAGATCGAAGCGGCCGGGGCGCTGGGTAGAAACCTGCCGGGTGACTTGCTGCACGCGAATGCGCGGTTCCCACTTCATTAGGGCCACCACCGTGGCGGCATAAGCGCGCAGGGCGGTGGGGCCGTTTAAGGGCTGGTCGATCAGTTCTGGCAGCAGCGAGCCGTACTCCCGGCGCATGACGCGGGAGCCGATGGGGGTAGTGAGAATGTCCGCCACCGATTGCTGGATGTGGGCCAGCGAATCCATGGCGCGGCCGGTGCGTGCGTTCATGCCGGACATTAGACGGGTGCCCCTGTGTTTGATGGCCCGCCTTGTACTCCGCTATGGGCGTGGTCGTGCCCCACGTTTTTGCCGTTGTGAGTCAGGCCGCCGCCTTGCTGCTGGTAGCCGCCTTGCCGGTTGAGCTCACCGGTGTGCTGGATGTTGCCTTGCCAGATGGTGCCGCCGGGGGCGCTGATTTCGATGGCACCGGGCAGGCGAATGCGAAGCACGCTGTTGGTGTGGTCGTACTCGAACAGCCCTTCATCGGGGAAGATTCTGCGCCACAGCGTGGCGACCTCCGCCGGGGCGGGGTGCGCGTTTGAGCACAGCCCGCACAGCACCACCCCGTTGGCAGGGTCGCCGCCGGGTGAAAAGAGGATGACTTGCTCGCCTTTGGTGGGCGGGTCCCAGTCTCGCGTGGTGCCTGCGCGGCCTTCTAACCAGGGCAGCCAATCGGTTAACAGCTCGCCGGTTTTGACGCGCACACGGGCAGCGCGGTGGTCCACCTCGGCGATGGTGCCGAGGCGGATCAGGTTGTGCAGCAGGCGGAGGAGTTCGGGAATGTTCATAGCCGCTATCCTGCGGCGGCGTTTAGCGAAGGCGAAGCGGCGGCGGGTGTGAATGGGGCGGTTTACACTGAGCCGCTTAGCCGGGGCTGAGGTGCCTCAGCACGGAATCCATAATGTGCTCTTGATCCAACGCGGTGAAACCGAGTAACTCCCGCTGGGCGTACTCCACGCGGGGGCCGTCGCGGCTGACGCGGTCTTTCAGGCCGCGCTGGTGGGTGGCGGCGATGCGGGCGACGCTGCCGAAGAAACCCACCACGGCGGTGTCGCCTTGGGCGGTGGCCTTGAGCCATTTGGCGGTGGAGAGTTTGCTGAACATGGCGCGGCGTTTGATGCTGCCTTGCTGGGCGCGCAGGCGCTGTTCCTTACGCGGGGCGTAGGGCGTGCCGTCTGGGTTGGTTTGGGCGCGGATGCGTTCGCGCTGGCGGCGGCGAAGATCCCGCGCCACGTTGCGGGCCAGGGCGCGGCGCTGTTGGTCGTCCAGCTTGGCGAGCAGCGGGCCGACCCACTCCTCTAGTGCTTCCATGTTATCCGCCATGGGGGCCGTCCCATTCAGCTACCAGGGTGTACTCCGCCTGGGCTTCGCTATCGCGGATAAGTAGCTGCCAGCGGGTATCCGGACAGCCGGTTGCATCAAACCGGGGCAGGGCGCGGTCGACCTTAATGTGCCCAGTCGCGCATTCCACCTTGGCGAGCACCCGTTCGCTGAGCGTTACTCGTAGGGCCACATCCACCGATTGATGACTGAGGATCTCAGCTTCGAAGCGGATGGCTTCAGCGGGGTCGGCGTCGGGCTGGTACTCGGCTAGCCACTGCAGCAGCGGCACGATGATGGTGTCTAGGTTCGCGCTGAAGTCGGTGAGCACGAGCTGGGCGGTGAACTGGTATTCGTGGGTGAGGTTGGGGCCACGGCGAAAGGCGATGCTGCCTTCTTCCACGAAGGTGAGCAGCCGTTCGGGGTCTTTCGCCAGGGTGGGTACCGCGTTAATCAGGTGAGCGCGTAGCCGATGGAGCTTCTGCATGGTGGGCCTCTTGGCAGGCGATGATGGCATCGACCTCGGCGGCGCACTGTGCCCAGGCGGCTTCGGTGCGCTCCAGCTGCAGGTCGAGTTCGCCGTTGGTTTCGGGGTTACTCGCGGGGAGCGTGCAGGGGCTGGGGGTCGCGCACTGATTGATGATAAGCGTCGGCACCGGTGACGGCGGGGCGGCGGCGCATCCGGATAACAGCATCAGGCAGGCGAGAGCCAGCCCAGGCGCGAAGTTGTGCATTTTCACGGTGTAACTCCTCAATGGTGGCCAGGCGGTTGGCCGCTGTGCGGGTGAGTGTGGCCTGCTGCTGAGCGAGGGCGCGGCGCTGGCTCTCCAGGCGCATGGCGTTTTCCCACAGCGCATTGATGACCACTTTGCTTTCTGCTTCCCGCTGCTGTGCTTGGGCGAGCTGCTGTTCGGCCAGTTCGGCGCGGGCTTCGGCGGCGTGGGTGCGCTGCCACAGCGCCCAGGTGACCAGCAGCACAAGCACCAGGATGGCGAGGGCGGCGAGCAGGCGGGTCATGGGGTGGTCTCCTGTTCCAAGCCTGCCAGGCACAGTTCCCGCTCGGTAGCGCGACGGCTGACCAGGCCGTTCAACTTGCGGCCACCGGCGTAAACCCAGCGGCTGAGTTCGTGGCAGGCACCGCGCAGGTCGCCCTGGTTGAGTTTGCGCAGCAGGGTGGAGCGGGCGAAGTTGCCTTCCCCCACGTTGTAAACGAACGAGGCCATCGCGGCGCGGGTGGGTTCGGGTAGCTCGACCTGGGCGCGGCGATCCACCACCGCGAAGGCGTGGCCGAGATCCTGCTGCAGCAGGGCGGTGCATTCGGCCTGGCTAAGGGTTTGCCCCATGCGTGCCGTGGCGGTGTGGCCGTAGCAGATGGTGGGGATACCCACGGGGTCGCGGTAGGCACTGGGCTTGTAGCCTTCGTAGTAGGAGACGACGGCGGTGGCGATGCTGATGGCCCCGGCGGCCAGGCTGACGCCGATCTTGGTTTTAAGCCCCATGGCGGGATCTCCAGTAGTCGCGTAGGCGTTTGAGGTAGCGCGGCACGAGCAGGCCGATTTGTAGCGCCAGGTAGAGCAGGGTGAGCAGCGTGACCCAGTCGGCGGGGGTCATGCCGCCCACGTGCAGCAGCGAGACGATGGCCGGGGGCGCGGCTTTGGCGCTTTCGGTGGTGATTTCAAAGTGGTGGCTCATTCGGGCCTCGGCGGTTTAGAGCGTTAATCCCACAGGTTGACCGTGGGGGTGCGTTGGGTGGCCTGGGGCAGCGCAGGCAGCGTGACCGGTGTGCCGTGGGGCAGCAGCGGCCCCAGTTCGGCAAGCCCGGGGTTGGCGGCCAGCACCTGCTCGGTGACGCCTCGGGTGGTGCCGTAGACGCGGTAGCAAATGGCATCCAGGGTGTCGTGCTGTTGGGCGTGTACAGTCGTCGCGCTCATATCAGTTCCACTGTGCTGTGTGGCCGCCCTTCGATCTCGCTGATGGCCCAGGCGGCGTCGCGGCGGTAGCCATCGGCGGGGGCTTGGAGCTGTTCGCCGCGCTCCCGGGCGCTGTTGGTGGCGTCATAATCGGCGTAGTGCTCCAGCAGGCTGGCGTGGGCGGTGGAGTACACGGCGCGCAGGTAGAGCACGTTGAACACTTCCGGCGACTGCCACACGGGAATGGGCAGCGAGGCCATGGTGGGGTAGCCCGCCTCGACCTTGGCCTGCTGCCAGTGGCGCAGCACGCGGTTGACCGTGATCATGGCGGCCTTCAGGGCGCTTTCGATGCGCGGCTGGGTAATGGTGCTGTCTAGCCGGTGGGTGGCGCGAAAGTCGCTGGGCTGGATATCCGGCCAGAAGCCGTTGTTTTCGAGCGGGCAGTCGAGCGGCTGCGCGGTGGTGCCGTTTTTGGGTGTGCCTGCCGAGATAAAGCTGCTCATCGTGGCTCCTGGTAGCGGGTAAACGTGTTTCGCGCGGGGTCGGGCGCGATGAATCAAAAGGGGGTGGGCGGCGTTCGAGCGTGGGCGTTAAAGCGCCTGGCTCTCACGTCGCGCCCCCTGACGTCGGCGGTCGACTCGGTTGGCCGCTAGCCCGTGGGCGCAGCGGCAGCGTTCTGTTTGCGTTCGCGTTCCAGGCGTTCGAGGTCTTTCTTCACGCCAATGCGGTCGTTGAGCGCGAGGGCGCGTTCCAGGTGGTGCTGGGCGTCGTCTAGCTGGCCGGTGGCTCGGCAGGCGTAGCCCAGCGCTTTGTGCAGCTTGGCGCGGATCTGGTCGTGCATATCCGCACCGCGGGTGAGCGCTTCCACATCCACTAGGTGCACGAGCAGGGCGGTGGTGTCTGCGCCTTCTTCATCCAACTGTTTCAGCGCCTGGTCGGCGACTTCCTCGGCGATGATGGCGGCGGTGCCGCGCTCGAATTGATCCGGCGGGGTGAGGCCGTGCTTGATGGCATATTTGGCGATGGCAATGGCCCCGGCGAGGTCGCCGGCATCGATGCGCCAGAGCATGACGCGCATCAGCACGTCGTCTTGCGCGCCCTGGCCCGCTTCCAGCACGCCGGAGACGTACTCGGCGTATTTGGGCAGGATCTCGCGCTTGATCTCGGCCTTGCGCTCCATGGACTGGGTGGATTTGAGCAGGCGGTAGTCTTCAAACAGCGCGGCTTGCATCAGCTCATACGCTTCGCCTTGCATGGGGGCTTCGCCCGCGTCAGCGGCGGCGAGGGCCGCGCTGACGCGTTCAAAGTGGCGGCGGGCTGGGCTGGTCATCGTGTCTCCTTAACCGTTCAGCGCTGCTGGGGACAGCTCGATGTTTTCCACCAGGCAGCCCGCGCCGAAGTCTTCCACCACGTAGGCGTCGTTGGAGGATTCGTAGTTTTCGATGCGGTTGCGCTTGGGGTTCTCGGTGACGAAGCGGCGGCGGGCGCCGTTCTGCCAGTAGACCGAGAGGTTATCCAGGGTGGTGACCATCAGCGCGTTATCGGGGAAGAAGGGCACATCCATGCCTTGCAGGCCACCGATGCGCTTCTGGCTGATGACCAGATCGGCGGCCAGCTGCTCGCTGGGCGGTAGCTGGTTGAGCAGCGGGAAGTACTTATCCGACATCAGGTTGCGGCCGAGGATGACCACTAGACCGGGCAGGCGGCGGAACCAGGGGTCAATCAGGCTGTTGACCATGTCTTGCACGAGCGCGTCGAGGGTGGCGTAGTCACCGACGATGCCCGTTTTTTTGCCCTCTGCGTTTTCTGTGGCCGTGTGGTCGATTAGGATCTTGCCGCTGGTTTTGCCGTCCTTCATTACTCGCTGGGGAGCCTGGGTGCGGTAGTGCTGCAGCCAGCCGATGTTGACGTCTTCCAGGTACGGGTTAGCGACCGGGTCGGTTTGCGCGGCGGCGGAGGTGCCGTTGAAGCCGATCATCATGCGGTCCAGCGCCTGCTGGCGAACGATGACATCGCGCACCATGGCCTGGAAGTTGGGGAACTTGGCCCAGGCATCCAGCTTGGCGTAACCCAGGTGGGTGTCGAATTCGGTCATTCGGCACTCGTAGCCTTGGGCATCCAGCGTGGTGAGGTCGCGGGTTTTGCGGTCCTGGTTGGCGACGTTGGTGCGGGCGGCGATGGGGCCGGTCACGCCGAGGGCGAGCTTTTCGCCTTTCAGCTCATCGACGCCAACCATGTTGATGCGCGAAAGGAAGTCGCTGGATTCCTGAATGCGCTTTTCCAGACGCTGCTGGATGGTGGGGTCGACGGCGAATTTCTGGGTGGCGTCCGGGACGCCGTTAAGCTTCGCCACCTGGGCGGCGAAGTTGTTGAAGTGCTTGCGGGTATCGTTGCGCATGGGCGTCTCTTAGCAGTCGGTTTCGAGGTCGGTGTCGCCGCCGGTGGCAGGCGTGCGGGCCGGGCGGTTGGGGGTGCCGTCGAGCTGGGTGTAGAGCGCGTCGAACTCTTCTTTCAGGGTCTCGTGGGCGCTTTTTAGCTCGTTGAAGGCGGCTTGCGTGGGGCGCTTTTTCAGGGCGTCGCTGAGTGCTTGGTGTTTCTCCACGAACAGGCCAAGGGTCTCTTCCAGCTCGGTGCGGAAGGCTTCGAAACCGGCGGCGCTTTTGGCATCCTGCTTTTTGAACAGCGCTTTGACGCGCTCGGCAAGCGAAGGGCCTTGCTCTTGCGGTTCATCATTAAACGAGAGGTCGGTTTCCAGCGCTTCGGAGAAGAGGTTTTCCGGGCGCTGTTTGCGGGCGGCCAGCGGGGAGTTTTCACCCTCAGAGGCGCTGAACTTGAGCATGGAGGTGCCCAGCGATGCCGGGGAATCGGTGACTGCCAGCCCGACCAGGTAGGCTTCGCCGGTATCGGCAAAGTCGAGGTCGATCTCCATGGAGGTGTAGACCTTCTGGCGTTTTTCGACCATGGCCTTGAGTTCGTCGGTGGGGTCGATTTCGGCATAGAGGCCGAGCTTGCCGTCGTCGTCTGCCTCGGTTTTGAGCGCGGTCACGTCGCCGTAGGCTTTGAAGGGGCCATCCGGCAGCAGGCCTTTGATGTGTTCCATATTGACCCGGCAGCCGTACTTGGCGGGGTCGAAGTTGGCGGCCATTTGGGTGAGCCATTCGGCGCTGATGGTGCGGCCATCGGTGGTTGCGCCTTCTTTTGCAATACGGTGCCAGGGCATGGGCGGGCCTCGGTGAGTGGGTGGGCGTTTGGCTGCGGTCAGGTTCCCCGCAGTGGGGCCGTGGCTCAATGAGGGCTGGGTGTAAGTGGCGTGACTTACATCGGGCGGGGCAATCGTGGCCGTGCCTGCGCGGGTACGCTGACGGCATGACAGCCCAAGCCTCGATTGACGACGACCAGCACCGCCTTTCTGCCCGCCATCTCTATTGGATGGGGTGGCGGATTGCGCGCATTGCCGAGTTCCTGGAGTTGCCGCGGGCAACGATTGATAGCTGGAAAAAGCGCGACGCCTGGGACGACGCCACGCCGACCCAGCGGGTAGAAGGGGCGTTGGAAGCGCGCCTGGTGCAGCTGATTTGGAAGGAGCAAAAAGAGGGCAAGGATTTTAAGGAGATCGACCTGCTGGGCCGCCAGATCGAGCGGCTGGCCCGGGTGCATAAGTACCAGGGCAGCGGGAAGGAAGCCGACCTGAACCCCAACATCGAGCGCCGCAACGAGGGGCCGAAGAAGAAGCCCGCCCGTAATGATGTGGGCGATGAGGGGGTGATTCAGATTGTCGAGGCCTTCGAGGCCTCGCTGTTTGATTACCAGCGGGGCTGGTACCGGGCGGGGCAGCATGAGCGCATTCGTAACCTGCTCAAAAGCCGCCAGATCGGCGCGACCTGGTACTTTGCCCGGGAGGCGATTGCCGATGCCATGGAGACCGGTAAGAACAAGATCTTCATGAGCGCGAGTAAGGCCCAGGCGCATATCTTCCGCCACTACATCGTGCAGTTCGTGAAGGAAGTGACCGGGGTGGAGCTCAAGGGCGACCCGATCATTCTCGCCAACGGCGCGGAGCTGCACTTTCTGGGCACCAACGCTAAAACGGCGCAGGGCTACCACGGCGATACCTACCTGGACGAATACTTCTGGATTCATGGCTTCGAGACGTTCCGCAAGGTGACGTCGGGTATGGCCATGCACAAGAAGTGGAAGCAGACCTATTTCAGCACGCCTTCTTCGGTGGCCCATGAGGCGTACCCGTTCTGGACCGGTGATCGGTTCAACAAACGCCAGAAGAAAGCCGACCGGGTGAAGATCGATGTCAGCCACGCGGCCTTGAAGAATGGGGCGCGGGGGCCGGATGGCCAGTGGCGGCAGATCGTGACCATTGAGGATGCGATTGCCGGGGGCTGTGACCTGTTCGATATCGATCAGTTGCGCCTTGAATACAGCGATGACGAGTTTGCGAACCTGCTGATGTGCGAGTTCGTGGACGATACGCAGAGCGCCTTCCCGCTGGCGATGATGCAGCGCTGCATGGTGGATAGCTGGGATGCCTGGCGGGATCTGAAACCCTTCGCGCCTCGGCCGTATGGCGAGCATCCGGTGTGGATTGGCTACGACCCGGCGGGGGATGGTGAAGATGGCGATGGGGCAGGGTTGGTGGTGGTCGCGCCGCCGAAAACCGCTGACAGCAAGCACCGCATCCTGGAGCGCCACCGCCTCAAAGGGCGCGACTATGAAGCCCAGGCGGAATTTATCCGCAGCGTGACCCGCCGCTATAACGTGACCTTTATCGGCATTGATACCTCGGGCCTCGGTGAAGCCGTGGCCCAGCTGGTGGCGAAGTTCTTCCCCACCGTGACCCGTTACCGCTATACCCCGGAAATGAAGTCGCGGCTGGTGATGCAGGCGCAGCAGATCATCAACAAGGGGCGGCTTGAATTTGACGCTGGCTGGGTGGATCTCGCCCAGTCGTTTATGGCGATCCGCCGGGAGCTGACGGCTTCCGGCCGCCAGATGACCTACACCGCAGGGCGCAATAACCAGACCGGCCACGCTGATCTGGCGTGGGCGACCATGCACGCCTTACACAATGAGCCTCTTGATGGCCCCGCCGACCATGGCACGGGCCGTTCCCTAATGGAGATGTACGGATGAGCGACGCGGCAGCAAAGCCACGGGTGCGCGTGCCCGCTTACGTGACAGACACCGACGAGACCGCCGCCGCGCCTGCCAAAGCGGAGGCGTTCAGCTTCGGCGAGCCGACGCCGGTGATTGATGGTTACGATTTTTTCTATACCGGCTGCTGGATGCTGGGCAATGAGTGGTACGAGCCGCCGGTGGATTTTCCCGCGCTGGCCCAAACCTACCGGGCCACGGCGCACCATGGCTCGGCGATTCAGGTGAAACGCAATATTCTGGTGCGCTCGTTCATTCCCCACCCGCTGTTAAGCCGCCAGGCGTTTAGCGCGCTGGCCACCGACTACCTGGTGTTTGGTAACTGTTATCTGGAGCGGATCTTCGGCCGCTTGGGGAGGTTGCTGGCCTTGAAGCCTGCGCGGGCGAAGTACGTTCGCCGCGGGGCGGATCTGAAGCGTTACTTCTGGGTGCCCAACTGGTCGGAGCGCAGCGAGTTTGACGAGGGCAGCATCATTCACCTGCTAGAACCGGACATTAACCAGGAGGTGTACGGCGTGCCGGATTACCTGGGCGCGCTGCAGTCGATCTTCCTCAACGAAAACGCCACGCTGTTTCGGCGCAAGTATTACCTCAATGGTTCCCACGCGGGCTTTGTGATGTACGTCTCTGACGCCGCCCACAACCAGGAGGATATCGACGCCATGCGCACCGCGCTGAAGGAGTCGAAAGGCGTGGGCAACTTCCGCAACCTGTTCCTGTACAGCCCCAACGGCAAGAAAGACGGCATCCAGATCATCCCGATCTCTGAGGTGGCCGCCAAGGACGACTTCGCCGCAATCAAGAACATCACCCGCGACGACCAGCTGGCAGGCCACCGCATCCCCCCGCAGCTGATGGGCATCATCCCCAACAACACCGGCGGCTTTGGCGACGTGGAGAAAGCCGCCAAGGTGTTCGTTACCAACGAGCTGGAGCCGGTGCAGGCGGTGTTCAGTGAGATCAACGATGTACTGGGGGAGGAGGTGATTCGGTTTCGGGAGTATTCGCTAGACCCACAATAAAAAAGCGCCTGGCATGACCAGGCGCATATCGCTCGTTTCATCCCTGAAAGCAGTGGAGGCGTCCCGGCCCCGCAAGCGATACCCACTACTGTATATCAATACTGTATATTTGAACAGGTATCATGGATGATGAATCGACCGATTTTGCCCTGGATGGGCGGCAAGCGCCGCTTGGCTAAACAGATCCTACCGCTCTTCAAACCGCACACCGCTTACGTGGAGCCCTTCTGCGGCGGTGCTGCGCTTTTCTTTATGAAAGCCCCCAGCAAAGTGGAAGTCATCAACGACGCCCATGGGGAGCTGGTCAACCTCTACCGCGTAGTGAAACATCACCCGGATGAGCTGGTGAAACAGTTCCGCTGGGGGCTGATCAGCCGGGAAGAGTACCTCACGCAACGCGAGATCGACCCTCGCCACCTGACGGATATCCAGCGGGCGGCACGGTTCTTCTACCTGCAAAAGCTCGCCTTCGGCGGCAAGGTCAGCGGCCAGACGTTTGGCACATCTGCGGTGTCACCGCCGCGTATGAACCTGCTGCGAATTGAGGAAGATCTCAGCGCTGCTCACCTGCGCCTGGCTCGTACAGTGGTTGAGCACCTGGACTGGGCAGAGTGCATCAAGCGTTACGATCGGGAAGGCACGCTGTTCTACCTCGACCCACCGTACTGGGGAACAGCCGGCTACGGCTGCGACTTCCCGCTGGAGGAGTACTACCGGATGGGCGAGCTAGCCCGAACAGGGCAGGGGCAGTTCGTGATCAGCGTCAACGACACCCCAGAGATGCGCGACGCCTTCAAAGGGCTAACCATTCAGACAACCGAAATTCGATACACTGTTGGGCAGAAGGCCACAGAGCCGCGGGGGGAGCTGATCATCAGCAACCGCTAGACGGTTGATTCCTGATTTCAATCTATTTACGTGTTTTCGTTTTAAGTCTTTTTCTTTCCCATCGCTTTGCTAGCCACTCAAATTCTTGGAAAGCGGTGGGGCTTCCGTGTTCTCTTACGCCTTCCATGAAAGGTTTGGCTCGCTCATATGCTTTTGTAATCAAAGTGAATTGTGATTTTTTCAACATGTCTTCGTGGTATATGCCTGCCTGTAGGCCGACGCTGAGCCTTTCATAGTGGTTAAGGATATACCTTATATCTTCTACCTGTCTGTCTTTATCATCGACGTTGCATGCATGACTGGGAGCCGCCCATAAACGAATGTTGTTATCAGATTCATGCAGTTCTTTCAAAGTTCTGGATGCACGAATTAGTCGATCATCTGATCGAATAGCAAATAACAAATCAGCTGTTTGCTTTTTTTTAGCGGTGCTTTTCACGCTTAGTACCGAAATTACGGCAACCAAAACAGCCAACAGCATTATGCCAGTGCGAACGACCTCTGGTGTTGTCCAGATAGTTTGTGCGGCTTCTTCCATCGACTCAAGCCTTTGATTGAAAGCAGAAAAGGCGCTGTAAGCGCCTTTTCAGGGTCTGAGGGGATTAGTTGGTCAACTATTAAGAGATTCGACTACGGATTTAGATTTTAGTAGCCATCGTTCTCATCTAGGACTCGCTTGGTTGCATAATAAGTTATATTTGCAATCATTTTTTTCCCTCTCTCTATGGGGTGTAGCCTATAAATTCGCTGTTCTATATCTCGAAAAATCTGATCTGAACGAACGAATTGCATATCTAACGTTACACCAAATGGCATCATTTCGCCACACATCCGAAGGATTCAGGTGCTCCAAGCCTTCGCCATGGGTGCTGCGATTTGCCATTTGTATAGGCAATTCAGTGGTTTTTCAAGACAAAATTATCCCCATCATGAAATGTGTGCCTGCTCGAGCATCGGTTTGGGTACCTGGAATAATGCTAGTGACTGATGTTCATGGGATTTATGGTGATGTCGCGCCGTCGACTCCCCGCCCCGCCTGCGCGCTAAACCTGTGTATTTTTATGCACCCATGCACATGCCGCTAAACCGCGCCGTTACTAGGGCCTGCGGCCAAATTCCGTACGCCCATTTTCATGCGGAATCATGCGAATTTCTTCAAACAGAGGATGGTGTGATTTCACAGATGGAGTAGGGCATAGAAGCAAGGGGGTATCGGAAAAAGGTAACCTGGGTGATCTGCCTCTTATTTAATCATAAGTCACTGATTTTATGTTGATTATCGATTACCCCCAAAAGGTAATAAAAGGTGATGTAAAAGGTAATTCTTGAGTAACTTGTTGATAGTTAATGATTTTTATAAATGAACAATTCACCTTTATAAAAGGTAATGTGGTTACCTATTGATCACCTTTTTATTACCTTTTGAACGACTGTTTTAATTCATTTATTTTCAGAAGGTTAGGGGTTTTTCGTGAGGTTGATTACCTTTATTACCTTTTTCCGAGACCCCCAAACATTCCCGCCAACCCTGCACATGTGACGTGCGCACGCACGTGATAATGACGTTGCTGCCAAAAGCTCGGGAACAAACTGGGAATGCCTTGGTGCTGCCAGTCGCGATAGGTCATAATAGAATCAGTCAGTTAGGCAGTAGAAGGGAGGTCAGTGTGGTTTCGAATCCCTCCCTCTCCGCCACAGAATTTAAAAAAGCCCACTGAGCAATCAGCGGGCTTTTTTGTGTCCGAGATTTTCTTTGTGTCCGAGATTATTCGCGAATAAACAAACAGCGCTCATGCCTTAGCGTGCAGAATGCCTCCCCCACCGACACAAGAGTTGCCCTGACAACCCACGATCCGTCTATACTCGAGAAAAGTCACCCGACTAGGCTGCCCATGTCCGTTGATTTGCAGGCACTTTATCCTAAGCTGATTCATTTGATGCTCGACGCTGTGTTCGTCGTGGATGCGGATCATAAGATTCTTTTTGTCAGCGATGCCTGCGAATCGCTGCTGGGCTACCGTGCCGATGAGCTGGTAGGCACGCTAATTACTCACTATATGCACCCGGAAGATTTGGCTATAACCAAAGCCTCCATTAAGCGGGTGATGAATGGGCAGCCCCATCTCGATTTTCGTAACCGCTACCTACATAAGAACGGCAGCGTGGTGCATGTGCTTTGGTCGGCCCGTTGGTCGGATGAAGAGCAGGTGAGAATTGGCGTTGCTCGAGATGTAACCGCTCAGGTGCAAGCGGAAGACGACCTGCGCTTTCTTGCACATCACGATCCGCTCACCAAACTGACCAATCGTTCATTGTTTTACGGTCGTTTGGAGGCGGCGTTAAGTACGGCAAGGCGCTATCAAAACCGTTTTGCGCTGCTGTTTTTAGATGTAAACGACTTCAAACGAATTAACGATGTGCATGGCCACGCGGTGGGAGATGCGGTGCTTTGCGAGGTAGCTCGCCGTTTGAGTGGCTGCGTGCGTGAGACTGATACGGTGGCACGTATGGGGGGCGATGAATTTACGGTGATATTAACCGACGTTCACTCTAAAGAGGCCGCCATCGAAAAAGCTGCCCAAATACTGGAGGTGCTCTCTGAACCGCTCGCGGCAGAGGTAGCAGGGGCGGATATGCGGGATATCGGCATGCCGTCTTGCAGTGTGGGTGTGGCCACCTACCCAGAAGACGGCAAAGATGCTGATACGCTACTGAATTATGCAGATGTGAAAATGTACCGAATGAAAAGGCGTCGTTCGCGTTAGTAAAGCTACTGACTTTAAAACGGTAACTTTTAAAACGGTAGCCCACCGCTAAAGCCAAAAATTGCCACGGCAATCACAACAACGACAACAACAATGGTAGTGGTAGACGGCATGTTCTCTTCCTCTGAGAAATAAGTGTGCCTTAAGCCTAGCTGCTGGCTAGCGGTTTCGCACATTTTTATCCGCGTGCGTGGTTCAGCGCAGCCCTTGAAAATGCACAGACCAAAAAAATAATCAAAGTGCTGCTATTTCTATCTCGGGTTAATGTATTTGACACATATAAGGTTCAAGGTGGGCAGTAACACAAGGAGAGGTGTTAAGGAGCAGGAGCAAGCACGGAACGCTTGCAAGACCAGGGATGCACGAGAACTGGAGGCTCGTGAAGAAGGATTACGGAGGAGTTACTACTACCCCGGCCAAGCATGGCCGGGGTTTTTTTATGGTGCGCCAGGCATGGCGCGCAGCGCCAATTAGGCGCTATCCGGTCCGCCGTGGTGGTTGGCCGGATGACTTGGGGGTGAAAGTCCCCTACGGACCCTGATAGCGGGAACCGTTAGCTGAACAGCAAGGGTG